>NC_019753.1:2700000-3000000 GCF_000317495.1 Crinalium epipsammum PCC 9333 | reverse complement strand
GGCTTTACGAGGCGGTAAGGCGCTTCAACCAAGAGACCCTAATCAAGAAGTGGTAGAACTTGATGCCAGAATGGCAACAGAAGTTACTGAGATTGTGCGGAGGGTTGTGGAATTAGAGTTAGGGTAGTCGGTAAATTACCTGAGTTCGACATAAGCGGAAATCCCTATTATCTGCGTTATATAGATAACAATATACTGCTGGTAAAAGTCGAATTTTGATTTTTAGAAAGCAGATTAACGCAAATGAAATATGAGATTTATCGCCTGATGCAAGAGGTCGAATAATTTCTGATGTCGAACTCAGGTGATTTAAGCAGCGTTTTGGAGTTCTCCAGTGCGGATAGCCAACGATGATGTTTGGTTGCCGCGCTGGACTTCTATTTGAAGTAAAGAACCCATTGGATTATTTTCAACTACGTCCTGCAATTGTTCAGCCGTAGTGACAGGTTCCTCGTTAATCTGCAAAATTACATCTCCACGACGTAAACCAGCTTGTGCTGCTGGTGTATTAGGCAAAACTCTCACTACTAAAACACCGTTGATTTCTGGCACTTGCAAGGGAGAATTAGGATCGCTATTGTTCTCAGCAGCTAGTTGGGGAGTTAGGGTTGTCATCTGAATACCTAAATAAGGATGTTGTACCTTGATTCCTTGTGCTAGTTGAGTAGAAATTTCTTTGGCTTTATTAATTGGAATCGCAAAACCAATCCCCATTGCATCGGGACGGATGGCGGTATTGATGCCAATCACTTCTCCTTTACTATTTAATAATGGACCTCCAGAGTTACCTGGATTAATGGCTGCGTCTGTTTGAATAAACTCTAGCCGTTTACCAGGAATGCCAACAGCCGCGCTGGAACGTTTGAGGGTGCTGACAATACCTAGAGTGACAGTATTATCTAAGCCGAAGGGGTTGCCAACTGCGATCGCCCAATCTCCTACTTGCACTACGTTAGAATCTCCCAGAGGTGTTACTGGTAAATCGTTTCCTCCCTGAATTTTTACTACGGCTAAATCTGTAACTTCATCTACCCCTTGCACCTTTCCTTCCAAGGTACGCCCATCCTTAAGAGTGACAGTTACTTTATCTGCTTGATCGACTACATGAGCATTGGTGAGAATAATCCCACTACGGTCAATAATGAAGCCAGAACCTTGACCACGCAAGCGTTCTTGTTGAGGCATTTGGGGAATAAATTGATCTCCAAAAAAGTGCCGTAATCTTGGATCATCAAAAAATGGATCAACACGGCGGGTAATTGTGCGTTCAGTATCAATTCTTACTACGGCTGTTCCCACCCGATTGACAGCAGCAGCCACAAAGCTATCCCCGTTACCGCTATTAGGAATCTGTACCGCTAATTTTGCGGCTGGTATTTGGCTTGATATTGCTGCTTGTGCAGGTAAATTACAAAAAATACCAAAACTTAATGCTGATGCAATTAGAGTTGTAAGTAAATAGGTAATAATTTTGCCTGATAACACAGAAAACTGGGGAAATTTCATAGAATCCATCTTCACTTAGGGCAAAGCTGCTGAAACATGGGCAAACTTACTTAACAATTAAAAAGTATGCCTAAAGCTATTTTTACAATTTCTCAACATTAGCTTAATAAAAGTACGGTATGCCGTACCTCTACTTCCAGAAGCAACAAATGATAGCAATTCTGAAAATGATCCGTATAAATATTTGATATAGAGACGTATATGGTACGCCTCTACACATTGGCAAAGTTAGATTAACCGTTAAGCTAGGATCTGGATTACACTGCTGCCTGATTAACTCTGCATGATCGGATCAAACCCCCTAACTAACGAAACGCTACCTGCAAAACCTCATGTGCATGGCGATGGAGAACATATTCATCCTCACGTTCACAGTGAAGAGTCACAGCGACGAATTATCAACCGCCTATCCCGGATTGAAGGACACATCCGAGGAATTAAAAATATGGTGCAGGAAAGCCGCCCCTGTCCAGATGTGCTAGTGCAAGTTGCTGCGGTGCGGGGTGCTTTAGATAGAGTGGCGCGGATAATTTTGGATGAACATTTAACTGAGTGTATTGGTCGTGCTGCTAAAGAAGGTAATATTGAAGTCGAAATTGAAGAGTTAAAGGCTGCTTTAGATCGATTTTTGCCGTGAGTCTTTATTTAGGTGCGATCGCAGATCTTTAGTAAGTTAGAAAAAATTTATCCTGATACTCAACTAACCCAGCAGTAGAAGTAAGTGGTAGATGCACCCTAAACATTAACATCCCCAGCTACTCTAGGCTGGGGTTTTTTGTTGTTGTACTTTCGCACATTATATGTCGTAATTCGCAAATTAGCATCGTTTTTTGCAAATTATTGTGGCTTATAGAACCCATTTAAGATCTTTTTTAGCTATCAGCTAGTAAGAGTGAGCATCAATCTGATAAAACAAAGCTTGAGCTTGGCATTGGCACGAGCGAGTGTTCGGTCAAAATTTTTGACTAAACTTTTACATCGCTCCGCCCAAGCGTTTGACCTTTCAATAACCCATCTAGCAGCAACAGGCACAAAGCTAGATTTGCCAGTAGCTTCTTTTTCAGAAGAGTGATGGTTTGGCTCTCTAGTTCAAATTGGATTCTACTCAATCTTCCAATTAGGCGTATAACCAGAAGTAACTTGGCTATACATTTGCACTTTCCGATGCAGAAATACGTCCTGAGAGTTTTGTGATCGCCCATAGCGCTCTTGTAAAATCATTTTCAATTGTTGAGAATTCGCCCAGGAAAAAGTTTATGGCAGATATGTCCGGTCAAGACCCCTCGGAAATCATAATGGCAACGGTTGATGAAGAACGAAAAGGCGCAAATTTCAGCGGTACGGTCATCCTTGGTATAGATGATGAGGGTGGGAAAGTCGTTTCCTTTAGAGACTTTTTAATTGAAGATTATAAAGGCGAACTTACCGCAAATCTTGCAACAGATGGCGATATAACGAAAAGCGTTGATTTAGGCGAACTCGATCATAAAAGCCCCAGTTTTAAGCTGCCAATTCCGCCTTCTACGGATACATCACCCTACAATACAGTCGTGTTGAGCGACAAAAAAAGCAAGAAAAAAATCCTAACGATCAATCTATAAAATTTGTAACTTAGCTCGTAGAGAGAGCCAAATTCGATTGCTCTCTTGTATAGAACCCATTTGACATCTTTTGCACTTGTGCTTGGCTTTGAAGTAAGCCGTTACAATGCTGACAATGAATTAGCCTGTTTAAACTCAACTGTTTTTTGCTCTTAACAGGGATAAAACCAGCTAGCTGCAAGGCTTTTAGTTTCAGGAATAGATCTCAAATGGGTTCTATATAGGTGCAGAACTTAATTTTATATCACGTAGCATCAAATTATTTGTCAAACCAGGCTTTTCCTCAGCCCCCAAAGCCTTAATCGGTCGTCAAAATGCGTAATTCCTGTATTTTTTGGTAATTTGTCCTGATCCTATTACATTCTTAAGTATAAAGAATATGTAGATGCACCCTGATAATTAAGACCCCTAGCCTTTAACGGCTGGGGTTTTTATTTTTAATTGATAATTCTGGCAAAGTATATTTACAACAAATTTAAATGTGAAGTACAAAAGTACCTGCCTGCCCTGGCTTTACTCTTTTTCTAAAAGTTATTTAGGGGTTTTAGGAAGTTATTTTTGTCTGTCAAGCAAAAATATATTTCTCAAATTAGCCTTTTCTCTAAGTGTATTTCCTTAAAATAGCAAACAACCTAAACATAGTATTTTCTAAGTAATTTCACTAAAATTAAATAGTTAAACACGATATATCTACTCAAAAATTCATTATAAAAACGGTTGGATAAACAACAAAAATAGCTGATCAATAGAGATATAGATTTAGCTAAAAAAGTTCCGGTTATGAAATATTCTCTCCTGTATCGGTGCTTAACACCTGTTAATAAAACTCAACAGGAAGGATTCACAATTTTAGACATCATGGCTCATGTTGTAATGGTGGGAATTTTTATGATAAGTATTAATACTTTATTTACGCCATCAACTGTAGGGAATAGTGGTGAATCAAATAGCCGTGCTGCTTTGGTACTTTATTTAAGATAAGTAGGTCAGCGCGAGTTAAACGTATTACCCCACCCCCCAGCCCCCTCCCCTTATAAAGGGGAGGGGGAGATTTTATGTTTATCTTGTTTAAGTGGAAATATTTTAAAATTTATCCTGATAGTTAGTCTGAGTAGCGGTAAAAGGAAGAGGTAGATGCACCCTGATAAATATTTAATCGCCCCAGCCGTTAAAAGCTGGGGCTTTTTATTTAAACATTATTTTTAGGATAGGTTTTAAACATTTGCTATCAATGAGCTTGGCGTAATTCCTCTCGTAACATTTTTTTATATATTGTAGGTAGCTTGCTACTCATAGAATTATCTTCAATTCCATATCCTAAGCTTGTCCAAGTACCAGATAACCGTTTCAACACTTGGTTAATTTTTCCTTGCCGCAGTAGTTCTGAAATATCAACGCCCCAAGCTTGAGGATCTTTTAACCAAGCGTAAACAACGGCATCCTGATATTCTGGTTCAAAACTGTAAGATTTCCAAAACATAAAACCTGACGGTCTTGGATGATACCGCTTGGCTTTTTCATCCCAAGTTGTATTAATCATTTGATAACGTCCAGCAGCAGTTGAACAGTTACCAATATTAGGACCAACTAAAATCGGCACACAACGGTTAGGATGATTACTTAAATCGGAGACATGATCGCCACCATAGATGATGGAATAGGGACGGCGATCGTTTGCTTCACTTGCAGAGATAGTTCGCATTAATGCGCGAATATATGGATCGCCTTCCTTAAGAACAAGTGGTTGTGTTCCGTAAGCGTTTGTAGGTGAATTTACGGATGGCGTTTCTCGATTACCTGAAGAAAAATTCAACAGGAAGAGTAGGAAAGCGATCGCACTTATACTGGCAGCAAGTTTAATCTTCCAAGCTGATTTGCTCACAATTTCTTGCTGTAACTTCGATTTTGGATCATCTTTCAGGGATGAGAAACGCCTACTCACACAAAGATCCTTATATTGCAGAATAAATCAAGAAAGCGATGCTTTCGGCACGCTACGCCAACCCACTAATTACCCAACCCCAGCAAATAGCTGATCCCAGCTTTTTTCCGGTATCTCTTTAGCTACAACCTCGACAATTTTATTCCTAGATTCAGGTATAGTAAGTGCTTCCACACATACCTGGGCAACTTTTTGGCGGGGAATGCTACCGTCAAACAGGGTATCTGCTGACGACATCACTACAGAATCAGAGTTATCTTCGTTTTTCAATCCACCAGGGCGCACAATTGTATAGGTGAGACCGCTTTTTTGGATGTACTCTTCTGCTTGCTTTTTCCACACTAAAATTAACCAGAACAAGTTAAGTGGATGGAAGAGTTTAGAAGTACACAGGGAAGATACAAACACAAAATGCTCTATTCCGGTTGCTTTGGCAGCATCTACTAAATTCTTTGTGCCTTCATAGTCCACCTTATAAGGGTTAGTGGGATCAAAGCTAGGTTTTGCTCCGGTAGCGCACAAAAGTACTGTACTATCTGCGATCGCACTCTTGAGACTATCCACTGAAAATAAATCACCTGTAACTAATTCTGCTTCCGGTGGTAGTATTTCCCTAGCTGTTTCCAAATTCCGAACGAAGGCGCGAACAGGAATTTGACGTTTTACCAACTCTTGTACAATTCTACGTCCCGTTTCGCCTGTTGCTCCTGCGACAAATGCTTTCATATTTCTCCGTAATTTTCACATGGTAGAGCCTTGGGTGGGCAAGTTATGCTAATTGAACAGGGAATAGTCTGAAAGTAATTAGCATTCAGCCGTAGTTGTCAGTTTTTTTGATGTTGTGCTACTTGTTGTAAGGGATTTCTCCCTTGTATATAGCTAATAACTGACAGAAGCGTAAACTCTTCCCCAATTGTATGAACTTTGGCAGAAAGTCTTCGTCTTTAGCCCAAATATCTAAGATGAAAACGTCAAATTAAATTTCTACTGGCAACATCAGAAAACGGCAAAACGTACAGGAGAACAGGGATGCAGTCGCAATTTGTAGAAAATCAACCATTTGAGGTTCCTGAAAATATTTTTGATTCTGGCGCAAATTTCCTTGAACCAGATGCACAAGTGGCAGAATTAGCAACTAATATCGAACCAATGCGGTTCTCTAGTCAGTCTACAGACTGCATGGAAATGTATGCTGATGCGGTAACAGTTGCTAAATATCTGGATGCCCACCAAGGTTGGTTTTGCCGTTGCGCCCACCCGATGACAGCAGAACCTTTGGGAGATAATGGTTATGCTTTAACAATTGGACGTTTTGGTTCTTTTGGTTATCAGGTCGAACCCAAAATTGGTTTACATTTGCTACCGCAAGACAAGGGAGTTTACCCTATCCGCACTATACCTGTACCTGGATATGTAGCTCCTGGTTATGAAGTTGACTTTAATGCTGCTATGAACTTGGTAGAAGTACCAAATGATAATTTTGATCGAAAATCACAACTACCTGCTGTAATCACGCGAGTTGAGTGGCAGCTAGATTTGTCAGTTGATATTCAATTTCCTAAATTTATTTACAAGTTGCCAAAATCTGTCCTTCAAACAACAGGCGATCGCGTTTTACGAGAAATTATACGGCAAGTTTCCCGCCGTTTAACTCCCAAGGTTCAAGAAGACTTTCACAGCAGCTTGGGTATTCCCTTTTCTACAAAATCCAAGAAAAATCGCCTTTAACAGTGGTTTGAGCAGTTGATAACAGCAGTTACAGGCTTTTTTTCGACTATTATGCTTACTAAAAGTAGAGACGCGATATTCGCGTCTCTACTCTATTTCAAGGGTTAGCACCTTTAATTTCTAGATATTTCTATGAGATTTATTTGACACGCCTGGGTTTTGTAACAAAGGTTATTTTTTGCTAATAATCCTTTGGATAATTTCCAGACCGCTAACAGCCTGCCAGCTAAATAATCCTAGTAGGACAACATTTAAAAATATGTGGCTGTAACGCGCCCAATCTTTCCCTTTTTGCATATAGGGAGATAGTGAAGCTGAAACAGCAATTATTCCTGTCATGCCTAAACCTGCTAAAAGGTGGGGACCAAAAAACAGCTTGCTGTTGTTGTAATAGGTAACACCCATACCCACTAGCGTACCGACAACCATCAAGGCTAACAAGATTGAGCCAATTTGGTAGTGACGGTTATTAAACTTGCCCTGGATTAACTCTTTTTTGAGTTCCCCTGTGGCATTTCTGGTACGTCGAATTTGAATACCTAAATATAAGGCATAGATAGAAGTACCTAAGACAATCCACATCCAAATTGGATGAATGAAATTCAGCCAAAATCCAATTTCTTTTTGGGTTTCTAAGCTCATAGGATGCAGATCATTTTCTAAGCAACTTTATAAAACTTATCATAAATAATACAACTATCTGCATAGTTGCTATTACCTCTAACGTTTGATGTCTAACTCACGTCTCGCACCGTTGTTGAAAGAGGCATCAAAGATAGCTCCTAGCCCTTCCAGGTTCAACCAGGGAAATATTACCTTAACCGCGCTACCCTTGCCCTCTCCCCGAATTCGCGAGGAATTTAGAGACAAAGTGCTGTAAATTCCATAACAGGGTATTAATTGATAATTGTTTATTGTTATGACATTTACTAAAGATCAGTTTTTAATCCAGTCGGCTCGCGGTGGTGATATTAAGCGGTTAATAAAAGCAATAGCTAATGGCGCAAATGTCAATGCTATAGATCGAGATGGTACAACCGCGTTAATGTTTGCTGCTCAAAAAGGCTATACAGAGATTGTGCGATCGCTCTTAGAAGCTGGTGCTAATGTTAATCAAGCTAGAAAATTTGGCACTACAGCTTTAATGTTGGCTGCTGCTAGTAACTCCTTTGATGTAGTAAAAACTTTAGTAGCTCATAACGCTGATGTAAATGCCAAAAATGATGATGGCAGTACAGCATTAATGGCAGCATCTTTTAAAGGCAATGTTGATATTCTGCAAATATTGCTAACTGCTGGTGCTGATATCAGTATAAAAGATCAAGATAAAGATACTGCCTTAAAGTTAGCAGTTAAAAGTGGTAATACAGCCGTTGTGCAAGCATTATTGGGTGCAGGTGCAGACTTAAAAGATCTTAACAGTGACGCTGTAACAATTGCTGCAAGTCAACAGCAAACTGATTTAGTGCAGCTATTGTTACAACATGGGGGAAATGCTAATACTAAAAATCCAGATGGCGAGACAGCTTTAAGTTTAGCTGCGGATCAAGGATATACAAAAATTGTACAAATCTTACTAGAAGCTGGTGCTGATCCAAATACCCGCAACTTGGATGGTGGAACAGCTTTAATGGCAGCAGCAGCAGGCGGTTATACAGATATTTTAATAGCTTTACTTGAGCATGGTGCTGATATTAGCGCCAAAGACCAAGACGATGAAACTGCTCTTAATTTAGCGGTTGTTGAAGGTCATGTTGATATTGTAGAAACTTTACTTAATCGAGGCGCTAACTTCCAAGCTAGAAATAAATTAGGTGATACACCTTTGATGGTAGCTTCATTACATGGTCATACAGAAATTGTGGCAGCTTTGTTGCAAAAACAAGCTAATTTTAATATTAAAAATTTTGGTGAGACAGCTTTAACTTTAGCTGCATTACACGCTCATAGTGAAACCGTCGAAGTTTTGTTACAAGCTGGT
The DNA here is from genome assembly GCF_000317495.1 of Crinalium epipsammum PCC 9333. Classification (GTDB taxonomy): domain Bacteria; phylum Cyanobacteriota; class Cyanobacteriia; order Cyanobacteriales; family PCC-9333; genus Crinalium; species Crinalium epipsammum. Next base: position 2,991,242 of record NC_019753.1, on the reverse strand, counting down.
GCTGATGCAAATACTCAATTTGATGATGGCAAAACATTGTTAATGAAAGCTTGCGATAGTAATAATATTATTCTGATCCAAGTATTATTAGCTCACGGCGCTACTCCTAATATTCAAGACAAAGCTAGTGCAACTGCTTTAATGTGGGCAGCGCATCGGGGTTATCTAGATGCTGTCAAATTATTGCTTGAAGCTGGCGCAGATGTGAATATTAGAAATCAAGGCGGGTATACAGCTTTAATGCTGGCAGAATTTAATGGTTATCCTGAAGTTGTGAAGTTGCTCAAAGTGGCTGGCGCTGAGGAATAATAAAGTTAGCAATGATTTATTATTTACAATTTTTACCAAATGTCTAATCACAAAGTTTCTAAAGCAGTAATTCCCGCAGCAGGTTTTGGCACTCGGTTGTTTCCAGCTACTAAAGTTGTCAAAAAAGAACTATTTCCCATTATTGATCGAGACGGTCGTGCTAAACCTGTAATTATATCTATTGTAGAGGAAGCAATTAGTGCGGGGATAGAAGAAATTGGGATTGTTGTACAAAAGTGCGATCGCACTTTATTTGAAGACTTATTTAAATCTCCACCACCACAACTATTTAATAAGCTATCTCCACAAAATCAAGAATATAGCCAATATTTACAACAATTAGGTAGTAAAATTACTATTTTAACTCAAGATATTCAAGACGGTTTTGGTCATGCTGTATTTTGCGCCAAAGATTGGGTAAACAACCAGCCATTTATGTTAATGCTAGGGGATCATGTTTACTTAACTGATGCTGATAATTCTTGTGCTAGGCAAGTCATCAAAGTTTACGAACAAGTAAATCAAAGCGTTATTTCATTAGATGTATTACCAGGAGAAATTATTCATAAAGCTGGCTGTATTACAGGAAACTGGATAGAATCAAATTCTCTCTTGTCTATTACAAAAATATTTGAAAAGCCAGATTTGGAATATGCACGTAAACATTTACGGGTAGCAGGAATGGCTGAAGATCAGTTTCTCTGTGTTTTTGGAATTTATATCCTAACTCCTAAAATATTTGAATATTTAGAAGAGCATATTAGTAATAATATTCGTGAGCGTGGTGAGTTTCAATTAACATCTTGTCTTGATAGGTTGCGGCAAGATGAAGGTATTACTGGATATGTTGTTAAGGGACGAACTTTTGATATTGGATTACCAGAGGCTTATCGTCAAACAATGATTGATTTTAGATTATGAATTACGTCCCGAAAGTCTTAAGAATAGATCCCCCTAGCCCCCCTTAAAAAGGGGGGGACATTGCATTCAAAGTCCCCCTTTTTAAGGGGGATTTAGGGGGATCTGGGGGGAATAGAAATTAGCCTGGATATTAATCAGTAGAAGTTCGCGCTCGCAATGCAATTATCATTGAGCCTCCAACCACAAACAACCCTCCCAATATTCCTATTGCTGTGATATGTTCTGGTTTAATTAAATTAGGAGCAACCCCAGCTACTACCCACATTGATACGAAAGTAACTATGGGTGCTAAAGTTACTACTGCACTAACTTTTGATGCTTCCAAGTGATCTAAAGATTCAGCAAAAGCACCGTAACCCATTACAGTATTTAGCCCGCAAAATAACAGCATTGCGAACTGTACAGCAGTAAGTGTAAAGATTGGCTGAGGTTTGGCTAAAGGAGTTAATAATAATCCACAACCTCCATAAACTATTAGTAGGATATTAGAAGAAGGTAATGTGTGTAGCAGTTGCTTAAGAGCTAAACTGTATACTGCCCAAAATATAGCTGATAAAATTAGGATGCCACTGCCTATTAAATAATTAGTTGGCTCGTTGATTAAAGCTATTATTTGCTCGTTGAAAAATAAAACTAAGCCGAGAGTTAGTAAACCTAAGCCTATCCATTGAGATAAAGTATAACGTTCCTTAAAAATAAATAATGCTCCCAAACCCATTAAAACAGGAGCTAGTTGAATTAAAACTTCCGCGTTTGATGGTGATGTTTGTGCTAAACCTTGGAGAAATGAAACATAATGAAATAGAAAGAAAATAATGGCGATCGCGATTAATTTTATTGGCGCGGCGCGGATTTTTTCTACTGTGGGTAATTCTTGACGCACAGCTAAAAAAACTGTTAGCAGTACAAATGAAACTACAAAGCGAAACCAAGTAACAGTGTAAACATCAAGTGCTTGAACTGCAACTGCTAAGGCAATTGGTACAGTACCCCAAAGAATAACAGTAAATATTGATAACGCTAATCCTAAGCGCCATCTACCTGAAGTTTGATGTAGTGACATTTGGTGATTATAAATTTGTTAAAAATCGCATTTTGTCAGGAATTTTATATTAACTACTCTATTTAGCATCTGCCACAGAGTTTTGCAATGGTATAGTAACTATAAACGTTGTACCCGCTCCAATATCACTCTCTAGCGTAATCTTTCCTCCATGTAAGTCAACGCAATTTTTAACAATTGCTAACCCTAATCCTGTACCTGCAATTTTGCCAACATTCTTTGCTCTGTAAAAATTATTAAATAGCTGTTCTTGATCTTCCTTAGCTATGCCTATACCTGAGTCTTGAATGCGGAAGATAACTTCTTGTTGTCTATAACTTAATTCAAAATTAATCATTCCGCCAGAGGGTGAATACTTGGTGGCATTTGAAAGCAAATTAGTTAAAATATGCTCTAGCAGGTTTTGATCCATGCAAGTATCTTGGCGATCGCCAGAACTCATAAAATTGATATTATACTTATTACCTGCATTAATCTGCATCTCTGCTACTAGCGATTGGCAAAATCCTTTGAGATCAAAAGGCATTGGGTTAAAATCTAACTTTCCGGCTTCGACTTTACCAATTGTCAAAATCTCATTAGTTAAATGAAGTAGTTTTTTGACTGAATTTTGAACTTGACGAAGATGCCCTTGTTTTTTTTCATGGCTTAACTTATCTGCATAAATTTCAAGGATTTCTGCGGAAAGTGAAATTGAAGATAGCGGATTACGGAATTCGTGAGAAATCATGGAAACAAACTGAGATTTTAGTTCGTTTAGTTCCTTTTCTCGTTGCAAACTCTTGATAACTTCGTTACGGAGAGCAACTTCAGCGTCTATAGCTTTTTTCGCTGCAAGTCGAAGTTCTAACTCATCCATAACAATAGCTGCTAACTCTTGTAGAGTTGCTTTTTCTACTTCCGTAATCTCGCGCGGTTCGTAATTAATTACACATAAAGTTCCTAATCTAAAGCCATCGTTTGTAATTAAGGGAGCAGCCGCATAAAATTGTAGTCCAAACTCTCCCGCAACTAAGGGATTAGCCAATGTGCGAGGATCTACTCTGGCATCTTTTACTACATAAACATCTTCGTGCAAAATAGCACTAGCACACAATCCTGGTTCACGCCCAATTTGTTCTACTTCTAAGCCTAGATGAGACTTAAACCAAATTCGGTCATGGTCAACAATACTAACAATTGAAATTGGTACTTTAAAGAACCTAGCAGCTAGATTTGTAATCCGGTCAAAAGCGCCATCTGGTGGGGTATCGAGAATTTCATAACGACCTACAACAGCTAAACGTTCTGCTTCAAGAGTAGGAATGACACAACTAGGCGAAATCATAGGGTTTTAATTAGTTTTATAGAATTTTATTAGATTTTGAGAGTTTTTTAAAGAAGTTTTCCTTCTTAGGAGATAGCCCAATGGTCGTAGTATTGCTACAACTGCCATTACTACTTATTTAAATATACAAAATTTTTGAGATTGAGCAATTATAAAATTAAACTAGCCAGCTTAAATATAAAATTAGCAGTCGAATTATTTAGGTTATAACAGTAATCACTAAGGTTTAGTAGCTCAAATAAACATTTAATTCACCAAATACACGGTTAGTAAAGTAGTAATTATCCTTAAATTAGTTTTTCTGTCCCAGTGCGATCGCCATTGATCCTGCTACTACCAACCCCCCACCCAACACCCCTAAGATAGAAATATGTTCTGGTTCCATTAAATTTGGTGCTACCAACGATAAAACCCACGTTACTGTTAAAGTAATAATAGGAGACAAAGGCAACACAGCACCGACTTTCGATGCTTCTAAATGATTTAAAGCTTCAGAAAAAGCACCGTAAGCAATTAAAGTATCAAATACACAAAAAATTAGTAGTAACAAATAAAAAGGACTAAGTTCTAGAATAGATTGAGGATTAGCAAAAAAGCTGAATATTACAGCGCAAACGCCATATATCATCATCAAAATACTACTGGATGATAATTTTTCTAATAGCTGTTTTTGAGCTAGTGCATAAACTGCCCATGCTGCTGCTGACACTACTACTAAAGCGCTTCCGAGCAGATATTGACTCGATGCTATAGCTATATTTTGTAATTTGTCGTGAAAGAATAAACTAAATCCTAATGTTAGCAATCCTAACCCTAACCATTGGCGAAGATTATAACGTTCTTTAAAAAAAAATAATGCTCCCAAACCCATTAAAACAGGAGCTAACTGAATAAACATCTCTCCGTTAGCTGGAGAAGTGAGTGCTAAACCTTTGAGAAAACATACATAATTAATTGATAGAGAGATAATCGCGATCGCTAAAAGTTTCCAATGGTTTGCTTGCAGTGTTTTTATTTGGGGTAATTGCTGACGCGCACCTAAATAAATTGCTAGTAACCCAAAGCAAATTAAAAAGCGAAACCAACTCAGAGTATAAACATCAACTGCTTTTAGCGTTAATGTTAGGGCAATAGGTTCAAGCCCCCACATTAATACTGTGAGGAGTGTTAAAAATATTCCAAACCGCCATCTACCGGAAGTATGATGAAGTGAAATTTTGTTCATTTTTTTCAACGCAAACATCGTAAAGAAGAACGCAAAGAATAGACTTCTTACAAAAATCCTAATTTTCTTTTTAGAACGCAGATTAACCGCAGATGAACGCAGATAAACGCAGATGACATACAAGATTTATCGAATGGGTGCAAGAGGTCTAATCCTTTTGTTACTAAAAATACTTTCCTAGTCTACCTTGATAAGACCTAAAAAATTCCTTTGCGATCCTTTGCGTTAAAATTTAACTATTGCAACATAGCGAGTAAATCAGCTTCACTTAACTGTTTTACTCCCAACTCTTGCGCCTTATCCAACTTAGAACCAGCATCTTCTCCCACAACTAAATAATCAGTTTTCGCACTCACAGAATTTGTCATCTTTCCCCCAGCTTTTTGAATTAAATCCTTAGCTTCATCTCGTTTTAATGTCGGCAAAGTTCCAGTAACCACAAAAGTTTTACCTGCTAAAGATAATTTACCTGTTTGTTGTTGTGGTTTCTCCTGACTGGCTAATTGTAAACCCGCAGCACGTAGACGTTCAATTAAACTTTGATTAGCTGGTACTTTAAACCATTGATTCACAGCGTTAGCAATTTCAAAACCAATTCCATAAAGTGATTCAATTTGAGGAGTAGTAGCTGCTGCTAATTGTTCAACGCTACTAAATTTGTCTGTTAATAATTGAGCATTTGTACTGCCAACATGACGAATGCCTAAACCGTATAATACCCTTGACCAAGGTTGAGTTTTAGAATGTGCGATCGCATCTACTAATTTCTGTGCTAACTTAGTACCCATCCTGTCTAAAGCAGAAAGCTTTTCCACAGTTAAATCATACAAATCTGCGACGGAATGCACCACACCTTTATCTAATAACTGATGCACCAGTTTTTCACCCATACCATTAATATCTAAAGCATCCCGACTTACCCAATGTTCCAACGCACCTTTTAAAATAGCGGGACAAGAAGCATTTACACATCGAGTTACTGCTTCATTTGCAGGTTTAATCACAGGTTGATTACATACGGGACAATGGGAAGGAATATAAAAAGGTTGTGTTCCCTCTGGGCGTAATTCTGGTAAAACGCGCACCACTTCGGGAATAATTTCCCCAGCTTTTCGGACAATTACAGTATCCCCAATACGGATATCTAATTGAGCAATGCGATCGCTATTATGTAAAGTAGCTCTTTGTACTGTCGTCCCTGCTAACTCTACTGGGTGTAAATGTGCCAGTGGAGTCAACGCCCCAGTACGTCCCACATTGACAATAATATTTTCTACCCGCGTTGGTGCTTCTTCCGCTGGATATTTTAACGCCACCGCCCAACGGGGAAATTTTTGCGTAAATCCTAATTGTTCTTGTAACTTAAAAGAATTAATCTTTACCACTACCCCATCCGTCATATAGGGTAAATTTAATCTGCCAGTATTCCACTCATCATAATAAGCTTGCACATCTTCTAAAGATTTACACAGTACACGGTTAGGGTTAACTCTAAAACCCATTTTCTGCAATAATTCCAACGCTTCCCACTGCGTCTGCGCTACCTCAACGTCATCCTTACCAGGAATTTGTAAAGTATAAGCAAAGAAATCTAACCGCCGTTTTGCCACAACCTTAGAATCTAACTGTCGCAAAGTGCCTGCTGCGGCATTACGAGGATTAGCAAATTGCGTTTCTCCTGCTTGCTGTCTTTCTTGATTAATTTGTTGAAATACATCTAACGCTAAAAACGCCTCACCCCGCACTTCTACTAATTTTGGTGGCGTTTCTAAATTCAGGCGTAAAGGAATACTGCGAATTGTCCGCACATTTTGGGTAATATCTTCCCCAGAAATACCATCACCCCGCGTCGTACCTCTAACTAAAATACCATTCTCATAGGTGAGTGCGATCGCATTACCATCAATTTTTAACTCACATATATATAGTGGCGTATCCGGTGATACTTCCCCACTTCCCGAAACTCGCTGCCAACGTTCCTGCCATTTGGTAAACTCAGCAATATTAAAGGCATTTTCCAAACTATACAAAGGAATATTATGGCGCACCGAATTAAATCCAGAAGCAGGTTTTTCTCCCACCCGTTGCGTCGGACTATCTGGCGTAATTAATTCTGGATACTGATTTTCTAAATCTTGTAATTCCCGATACAGCCTGTCATAAACTGCATCCTCCATAGTCGGAGCATCCAGAACATAATAAGCATAACTAGCTGCTTGGATATTCTTCCTAAGTTGTTCAACTCGCTGTTTAACTCCAGGTGTTACGGATGCCACAGAGATTACTCCTTAAGTTTATTATGTGCGATCGCATTTAGAGCCTATCCGAAAAAGAGAAAATATCTGCATTTATCTGCGTTTATCTGCGTTTATCTGCGGTTAAAATCTCTTAAAACGATTTTTCGGGTAAGTTTTTAAAGACCATCTTCCCTCCCTGTTTACAAGGAGGGAGTTTCACAACTTAATTCTATTAATATCCTTAAATTTCCTTCCAATCTTCCACCTCATAAAGAAAACGAGTTCCCCCCACCAATTTCCGATTAGCTGAAGTACTTTGCACAAATACGACATATTTCTCCAAATTACTCGGTTTGAGTCGCACACTAGAACCTGCTGGCAAACCCAACATTTCCCTCGCTGCTGCACCTTCAAACAAATCACCAGTTTTCCTATCCATCAAAATAATTTCTTTATGTCCCTGGATAGTTTCTGTTTTAGTAAATTCATAGAAACCCCTCCCAACCTTAAAAGTTAAACCATTTTCTAATACAAAAGCCTTAATTGAAATATCATTATCAACCGCCAAAACCTGAAACCGCCCAGGTGTAACAACACGCAAATCTGCTTCACCATAATCCTCTACTGCTTCCCGTTGCAGCATCGTACTAAAAATCTTATTTAAACCACGACTCATCCGCCCTTCTTCAACAACTTCTTGCTCATAAGCTTGCAGTTGTTCATCCGAAGATTGTTGATAACAAACTGCCAAAAACAAATCAGTAATATAAGAAAACTGGTCTAAATTAAGATGAAAACCGCCCGATTTTTCCGCTAACTCCTTATAAAAGGGAGTAGCATGAGGGCGATTAAGAGCTTGAATCCCATAAACTGTCACACCTAAATCAGCTAACTTATCTACTTCTTTCCGCCAATTAAGTTTTTTTGGTGTTTGCGCTGGTGGATGGGGAATATCATCACCAATAAGCACTAAAGTTTTAGAATTAGCTGATTTCCAATCAATAGATTGTGCTTCGTGCAACACCAATTCATAACATTCTGGCGCATCTCCCCCGCCAGTAGGTTCGACATTTTGCACAAAATTACAGATAGCATCTACATCGTTTGATAAATCAAATTGCTTGGTTACATAAGTAGAACCTGCATCGCAATAATCACCATGAGCAATAATTCCAATCCGTATATCAGGAATTTCTTTTATCAAGCGGGTAACAGTAGTTTTAATGTTACGCCTTACTTGAGTAAGGCAAGGATACATACTTCCAGTCGTATCAAAGCTAAAAACAACTTCAATTGTGTTATTTGTCATAAAATCACTGTTAAAACATTGATTGGTTTCATGTTTTTAATTTAATGTAAAACGCTGTACTCAGGGGAGCCTTTTTGTTAAAAAATACTTAATTTTGTTTAAAAATTAAATAAAAATATTCATAAATAAAAAGAAGCTAGTAATCCTTCTACCTTGATTTTCAACTTTAATAGTAAACTAGGTAAAGAATCAATAGTCAAAAAAACCTCAATCCTCAAAGCCATACCTTCGCCATCTATGTTAATTTCTAGCAACAAAATAAAGCATTCGCTTTTAACGCTAACAGCAGTATTAATTTCTACTATCAGTCCTTGGAATTCAGCTAATTCTGCTACTTTTGGGCAAAAAGAAGTAGAACAAAGTAATTTTATCGCTGTAGCTATGCCTCTTAACGTTGATCGTTACCAACTGCTAATTTTAGAGCAAATATCTAATCAAGAAGCTTGCTGGATAGAACATGATAATCGCCCCACCCAAGTTGAACCTTTACTATTAAACTTTGACTTTACTGGCATTTGTGGACGTAGTACAGATACTAATGGTTACTCCATCCGCAAATCCGGCGAAGATCTGGGTTTGCAGTATAACATTGATATTGTTAAGGAACGTGATGAACTGCTGCTATTAGCAACTCCAGTGCCAAATCCTGATGCAACACCAATGCTTATCGGTAGGACTAATGGTATCACTGATGGCTTTGTCAAAATTAATTTAGAACCTGGTTGGCGGTTTACCAAAAGAACCTACAAAGATAAAACACTAGGACACATCTATCTGACTAACGATAATTAACAAACTTGGTCATCGGTCATTGGTCATTGGTCATCGGTCATTGGTCATTGGTCATTGGTCATTGATAATTGTTAATTGACTTGACAGTTGCTTATATAACAAACAATAATAGTAGATCGTCTGTCTACTCCTACTCGGATCAGGTTAAGACATTCCAAATGTTGAAAAAAGACTGGAGCATCAAGGCTGAAAGCTAAACCCTTTCAGACTTCACACTTCATACCTTCTTTTCAGCTACCTGTACGGCAACTTCAAGGACTATTGAATGAGTTACGCAATTATTGAAACTGGCGGCAAACAACTGTGGGTCGAGCCTGGTCGCTTTTATGATATCGAACTGCTGCCTGTAGAACCAGAAGCGAAAGTTTCCATTGACAAAGTATTTTTTGTTAAACACAACGACGACGTACATATAGGTCAACCGCTAGTAGAAGGCGCTACGGTTGAAGGTACGGTATTGCGCCACTTTAGGGGTCGCAAAGTCATCGTTTACAAGATGCAGCCCAAAAAGAAAACCCGCAAAAAACGGGGACACCGCCAAGAAATCACCCGCCTGATGATTAACTCCATTAGTCTCAATGGTGCAGTCATTGCCTCCCATGAAGAAACCTCTGCGCCAGAGGCAACTGTTGAAACTGAGACAGAATAGAATTAGTAACAAAAATAGAGGGAACTATGGCTCATAAGAAAGGTACAGGTAGTACTCGTAACGGTCGTGATTCTAATGCCCAGAGACTAGGCGTTAAACGCTATGGCGGTCAAGTCGTTAGAGCAGGCAATATTTTGGTGCGTCAACGCGGCACGTCATTTCATCCTGGTAACAACGTTGGTTTAGGCAAAGACTATACTATATTTGCTTTAATTGATGGCGTTGTAACCTTTGAAAAAAAGGGTAAAAACCGCAAACAAGTTAGTGTTTACGCAGCTATTGCCCCTACGGAAACCGCTCCTGCATTAGAACCTGTAGCATCATAGTCATCTTTTTCATCTCAAAGATGAGTATTAGGGGCAGGGAATACCTTGCCCCTAAAATTTATCAATGCCACACCAATAGACATTTCTTTTCAAGTGGATGTAGAGACGTTGTATACAACGTCTCTACGTTTGTTTTACTCAGATTTTGCATTTTTTAACCCCTATGGGTGTATTCTTAGGCTGGAAATACAAGTAAGCTAGATGTGATTAAAATTAACAACCATCTTTTAATCGTGCTAAAGACTAAGATAGATAGTGGGCATATAGAGGCTTTGGAACATGGGGAGTGAGATCAAAAAATATAATTTTTCTTTATATAAAAAACCTCTCATAAAAAAGCAATACATATTAAATAAGCTGGAAAAACTTAAATGTGTAGTATTTTTTAGTGGACTTGCCAGTTTTTCCAGCGCCTTGGGTATGATGTCAGCATTGTTACTTGCTGCTGCTCCCCTACAAAAAAATCAGTCTTCCTCACTATATGGTGGCTCTAATTCGCCAATCACATTCCAAGAACCAATTAATGTGTTGGTTTTAGGTATTGATAATTCAGGGCATCCTCACGCTAGTAACTTTACCCCATCAGAAGCAATATCTGGCAATAGTGATACTATCTTGCTATTGCGTATAATTCCGGGTACGCACCAAATTAATGTTTTATCTATTCCACGAGATACCAGAGTAGAACTACCTGGAAAAAGTACTAACAAAATTAATGATGCTAATGCTAAAGGAGGAATTGATTTAGCGCAAAAATCAGTTAGTAAATTGTTATCCAATATTCCTATTCACCGCTACGTTAGAGTTGATACTCAGGGTTTTATTAGTTTCGCTGATGCTTTGGGTGGAGTGGAAATTAATATACCCAAACCAATGCGTTATGTAGACCAAACTCAAAAGCTTGACATCAACTTTTCTGCGGGAATCCAAAAATTAAATGGCAAGCATTTACAGGAATACGTGCGCTTTCGTCATGATGATTTAGGAGATATTGGCAGGGTACAGAGACAAGAAGTAGTTCTAAAATCACTTCTGGAAAAATTTGTTCAGCCAACAACTTGGGCAAAGTTACCCAAGCTGCTAAAGGTTATTCAAGAGAATGTTGATACTGACATATCTCTGGGTGAAATGTTGGGCGTTGCTCAGTTTTTAACTCATATTGATAAGCAACATATTAATGTACTTATGTTACCTGGTCGATTTAGCCGACCTGATGAATATACTCTCAGCTATTGGATTGCGGATATGGATAATACTGCTTCAATTTTAGCAGATTATTTTGATACTCGTAGTAGTAAAGTTGATGCGATCGCAAATTCTCCTACCAACCTTAGTAACATCAAACTAACAGTTGCCAATGCTACAGGTAAAAAAGAGCAAGCAAAGCAAGCTTTAATGCTACTTAGAAATCAAGGATTTGAGAATACTACAATTAAAAAGTCTGGCATTGATTCGGCTGCTAGACCTAGTTTAAAAACTCTGATTATTGCTCAAAAGGGTAATTTAAAAGCTGCGAATGCTGTAAAAAATGCCATCGGGATAGGAGAAATCCAAGTAACATCAACAGGGGATATTGACTCTGATGTTACAGTTGTTTTGGGAAGCGATTTTGCTGATTTAAAAAATAATAATGGGAAAAAGTTACCAAGAGTTTAATTTTTAAATGTAGAAATATAATTACCTGGGTGCGTAGAAATAAATTTAACATGAAGCATGGTAATTGTTAATTATGTAAGATAGCCTTTATGACCAAGGGGTAGAAACGCGCCAAGACTCGTCTCTAGGCTGATAGCTGACTTATTAGTGTAGGGACGCACTATAGCACGTCTATACACCAGTATGTGTAGCACTATTCTCGGAACTAGGTATAACATTGTTTAACCCCAAACTTCCGCTATTTCAAATCCGTAACCTACTATTTATTCAAACAAAGGGAAAATAGTATAAATTTCCTTCTAATATTGGCAATACTGTTGGTATGTAGATAAATTTAAATTTGTATATAAATATGCTTACAAAGAGTGCATCTAAGCCGCTACGCTGGCAAAAGCATAAATATTCCCTGCTGGCGCGTCAAAGAGATATTTTTGGCTCGGCTGCAACATTAATATTCTATCTGTGGTGGGATGCAACATTTACTAAAGACTCTCCTGAGCATAGAAAGCGTCGGGCTGAGTGGTTAGTGCGTACTTTACTAGATTTAGGACCAACTTTTATTAAAATTGGGCAAGCTTTATCTACTCGCGCAGATTTACTGCCTTTGGAGTATGTACAGGCGTTAGGACAGTTACAGGATAAAGTGCCTCCATTTGGTGGCGATCAAGCGATCGCTCTAATTGAAGCAGAATTAGGCAACTCTATTCATACTTTATATCGCGATTTTGATCGTTTTCCGTTGGCAGCAGCTAGTTTGGGACAAGTTCACAAAGCACGCCTGCATACTGGAGAAGATGTAATTGTTAAAGTGCAGCGCCCAGGTTTAGATAAGTTATTTACTTTAGATTTTCAAGCTTTACATAAATTGGAGCGTTTTTGCTTTCGTTATTTACCTTGGACAAGGAAATATGAGTTAGCCACTATTTATAACGAATTTTTTAACCTTCTTTATCAAGAAATTGATTATATCCAAGAAGGTAAAAACGCTGACAAATTCAGAGAAAATTTTAACAATTATCCCCAAGTCACTGCGCCTAAAATTTATTGGCGATATACCACAACTAAAGTTTTGACAATGGAATATTTGCCTGGAATCAAAATAAATGATCGCCAAACTTTAGAAGCTTGTGGATTAAATGCAAAGCAAATTAATCAAATAGGTATTTGTTGCTATTTAAAACAATTATTAATAGATGGTTTTTTTCAAGCTGACCCCCATCCTGGGAATATGGCGGTCAGCCAAGATGGTAACTTGATTATTTATGATTTTGGCATGATGGTGGAATTGAAACCTCTTGCTAAAGATCAAATGGTAAAAACATTTTGGGCGGTTTTGAGAAAGGACGCTGAAGAACTAACTGTTAGCTTAATTGATATGGGGTTAATTGTAGAAGTATCCGATATGAAACCGATCAAACGGATGCTAACATTTATTTTAGATAAATTTACTGAAAAACCGATAAACGTAAAAGAATTTGGGCAAATGCGTAATGAACTTTATGCCATGTTTGAGCAACAACCATTTCGTTTGCCTGCTCAAATGACATTTATTATAAAATCATTAACTACTCTTGACGGTATTGCTAGGGTATTAGATCCTGAATACAATATGGTAGCAGCCGCTCAACCTTTTATTAGAAGCATTGCTGTCTCTAAAGGGCAGGGAAATGTGATTGCTGAATTTGGTAGACAAGCAAAAAGCTTTATTCAATATAAATTAACAAAACCAAGTGCTGCGGAACTGCTAATTTATCGTTTAGAAAAAAGAATTGAAGAAGGGGAGTTGCAATTTCGCGTACTCTCAGTTGAGAGCGATCGCACTTTCAAACGCATGAATGTAGCTATTAAAAGCTTAACTTATGCTTGTTTTACTGGCTTAACTTTATTATCTGGTGCAGTACTTTTAATTGGTTCCTACAGTTCTTGGGCTATGGCAGCTTTTATCCTATCAGGATTAAGCTTTTTAGTTTTTCTCCGTTCTTTAATTTCTTTAGCAATTATGGAAAAATTTGAGAAAGTAGCTAAAAAATAAATAGCCGTCAGAAATCAGAAGTCAGAAGTGAAAATTAATAAGTCACAATAATATGTTGAGCTTTTAATTGAAAGATGCGATTTACCGTTGATTCAACAATTTTATACATCCATAAGTTACAGCCAAAACCCAAATTAATAAAACAATTTCTAGAGGATATATTTTTAATACCCACAACGAAATTAAGATTAAGGCTAATCCATCTGCAATTAAAATAGGAAGTCTTTCAGCAATTCCGCAAGATTGGATTGTTATAGCTTCGGATGTTTGAATTTCTATACCCGCAAATACATTAAACCAAACCTGGCTTAATAATACTAAAATAATTCCCCAACCTAGTATAATTGATGAGGTATAAAAGCCTATAAGTTCTATAACAATTGTGCTTAAAGTGATTGTATAAAAATTATCCAAGCGTAAATCATGAATTTGCTTTTTTGCTTGAGTTACTTGTTGCAAATCAATTACAGCCATGCGAGCTTGATCTATAGTAAATATCAATAATCCTAAAGCTAGTAATTGATAACTTAACTCGTTTCCTATAATTACCTGCCTTAATATGCATAGACTGGCAGGAAAAAAAAGTAAAAAAATAACTAAATGGATTGATGACATTTATGCAGATACAAACTCAAGGCAATTCTACAACGGCGCTGATTGTTGGAGCAAGTCAAGGAATTGGTTTAGAGTTTGTGCGCCAATTTATACAAAATAATCGCGCACAACGCATTTATGCTACCTATCGCAACCCGCAAGCAGAAATATTAACAATATCAGATCCTCGTTTGCGTTGTCTGCAAATGGATATTACAGAAGAAGCGCAAATTGCTAATGTGGTAGAAGAAATCAAAACAGAGACATCAGTACTAAATTATGTCATCAATTGCGTAGGCGTGTTGTATGAGGGAGCAATGCAACCAGAGAAGAGTTTGCGACAACTCAATTCAGAACAATTATTGCGCTATTTTCAAGTCAATAGTATTGGTGCAGTATTGTTAGCAAAGCATATACAACCCTTGTTGAAGCATCAGCAACGCTCTATCTTTGCCACAATTTCGGCTAAAGTTGGTAGTATCAGCGATAACCATTTGGGCGGGTGGTATGGTTATCGTGCATCAAAAGCAGCATTAAATATGTTTATGCGGACAACGGCGCTTGAATATAAGCGTAGCTGTCCACGCGCGATCGCTGTTACTTTGCATCCTGGTACGACTGATACACAATTATCTAAACCATTTCAGCGCAATGTCCCCCCAGAAAAACTTTTTTCGGTTGAACGTACAGTTCAGCAATTGCTAATGGTGATCGATCAACTAAAGGAAAGCGATAGTGGTGAATTTTTTTCTTGGGATGGCGATCGCTTACCTTGGTAACATAAGAGTGCGCTTACATCTACAATTTAATAATGGCGATCGCTGATTAATTTGAGCAATATTAACAACCCCAAATGAGTACTGATCAAGATAGAAAAGCAGCAAAAAAAAAGCTGAAAGATGTGCTTGCTACCTATGGCGGTAACACCAAACATGAAGCAGTAATTACAGCAATAAATCAACTCGTAAACCTCAACCCAACAGTAGCACCCACCCGCAGTGAAGCACTCCTTACTGGGCTATGGCTATTGATAAGCGCCCCCAATTTTCCTAATGGAGAACTGCAACCAGACGGTAAATATGTTTATACTCTCGGTCGGCTTGCCTTTAATATGTTTCAACCTGTTAAATTGAAGGTTGCAATTGAGCGAGTATTGCACCCTATAATACCTCTAGACAATGGGCAACACACTCACGACATTATTGTTGAATTTATTACAGTAGATGAAAATGCTCCTCAGATAAAAGGCATTGTCAGAAACTTGGCAATTAGTGAACCTACTGATGACCATACCCTGCAAGTAAAATTCACAGGAGCAACTTTAACACCCCAGAATCAAAATCAAATGAAAGCGTGGAAAGCCATCTTTGGTGAGCAATCTAAGCCTGATAAAACTAATTTAAAAGAAAAGTTTATGAACAAAATCTTGCGGATGATGTTTGGAATTGTACCACCGCAGGGGATGGATCTTAAAACTGGCGAAGTTTCCTTCAAGATGCAAAAATCTCCCAAAGGTAATATCAAGTTTATTTATCTTGATGAAGAATTACAGATTACCAAAGGAGAAAAAGGCATGATTTTAATATGTGAGCGAGTCATCCAGTAATTTTTTACTGGGAATTATCTGTTTGTATCTTAACAAAGATGAGTTCAACAGATTACTTTGAATTTATAATTTTTCTTTTAGGAATTACAGATCTCATTCCGCCTCTAGACTCAACAGCATCGCCTTTGTAACGAGGGATAACATGAATACTAGCGTGCATCATATTTTGCCCTGCATCTTTATTCACGTTCATTCCTACATTAAAACCATCAGGCTGAAATTCTTTACTTAAAATTTCTTGCACTTTATTCGCCATCAACCAGCAAGCTGATTGCTCCTTAAATGGTAATTCAAAATAATTAGCTATATGGCGCTTAGGTATAATTAAAACATGACCTTTACTTACTGGATATCCGTCAAACATAGCATACGCTGTTGCCGACTCTGTGAGTAAAGTTAACTTTCTATAAGGGTTACAAAAAATACATTGATTAGATGAGTTTCTTTGATAATTATAATGAGTATACTCGTATATTTCGCAATATTCATCTAAAAGAATTGACTTGAATGGAATTTTAGTGATACACTGATAGGTAGGTTTTTTGTGAATATAATGTTCTCTAAAACCTTCTTTTTTGATGTCTCTTCTCACTGCAAAATAAGCTTTCCCTCCTGGTTTCAGTAAATGTGAAACTTCCATAAGAACATTGGCTTGTTCTTCAGGGAATAAAACATTTAAAACATAAAAACAGATGATAGTGTCGAATTTTTCGTTAGGGTATTGCGGGAAATAATAAGGGTCATAACCAGTAATATTAAAGCCTTTTTGTTGCAAGAGTTTAACATCGTTACCAAAGCCACAACCAAAATCTAGGATTTTACCTTGAAGTTGATTTTTTTCTAATAAAAATCGTGCTGGAAATGAGAGATAAACTCTTTCTATAGCAGTAAGGTGGCTAAATTTATTATTTTGTTTTTGCATCTGGTTATGTGGAACTGGTATTTATGCAACTACCTATTCCATCATCTCATCAGTTGCAGGTTCTCCTGGATAGAAGCGATCGCTTAAAATTTCCTCAAGGGTGTAAGGGCAATCTTGCGAAAATGTTTTAATAGCTAAATTTGTTTCTTTAGCAGCCAGTGCAATTGCTTTTATATAGGCTTGATGAAGAACTTCTTGCAGATAGGGTTTGAGGCTAGGATTATCTGCTAATAATTCTAAAGTGTCTATACGCTGTATGCGAATTGTGTTTAACCAACTACGACTTCGGTGATTGAGTTGATATTCCCATTTAAGTAGATGTCCAATTAACACACTTAAACGATTTCGTAGTTCAGCACGTTCCTGTCTTCCCAAAGATTCGATTTCCTCAATTAAATTCGGTAAGTCAAGCTGACTCCATTGCTGATCGTGAAGTAATTTAGCCTGTTCCTGAGTCCAAGCATAAAAGTCAGTTTCGTAAAGACTCAGCATCAGGCTTCCCGTTTTTTCTTCAGTTTGGGGTGTCTGCATCATGGGGTCACAATTTGGGAAATTGATTTAATTTTAGTGCGAGTCAACTTATACTGGCTGCGCGATCGCTACTAAAACAATTAGTCCAGATGTGGTGCGTTGCGCTGAAGCGACAACGCACCCTACTATCTTAAAAATAGTTTGTAGGCAGGATTATTACTTTCATCCCAATAGCGATATCCCAAACTATCTAAAAATGCTTGCCACTGTGCCATTTCATTTGGGGGAACTTGCACCCCTACAACAATGCGCCCATAGTCTGCACCGTTGTTGCGGTAGTGAAAAACACTAATATTCCAATCTGGACTCATCGAAGCAACAAACTTCATTAATGCGCCTGGACGTTCGGGAAACTCAAAGCGGTAAAGTAATTCATTGTGGGCTAAGGTAGAACGCCCGCCAACCATGTGTCGCAAATGCAATTTTGTTAATTCATCGTCGGTTAAATCAATAGTTTTGAAACCACAACTTTCAAAAGTTTGTGCCATTTGAATTGCATCGGCACGATTTTGAATTTGTAAGCCCACAAATATATGAGCTTCTTTTTCATCAGCAATGCGATAGTTAAATTCAGTTAAGTTACGTCTGCCAAGACATTCACAAAACTTGCGAAGACTTCCTGGTTCTTCAGGAATATTGACAGCAAAGATAGCTTCGCGACGTTCGCCAAATTCTGCTCTTTCTGCAACAAACCGCAAGCGATCAAAGTTCATGTTAGCACCGCAGGCAACAGCAATTAATGTTTCTCCAGCGATTTGTTCTCTTTCTGCATAAGCTTTAGCACCTGCAATAGCTAATGCACCTGCTGGTTCTAAAATGGAGCGCGTATCTTCAAATACATCTTTAATTGCAGCACAGGTATCATCTGTACCTACCAAAATAATCTCATCTACATATTCTTGGCATAAGCGGAATGTTTCTTCTCCCACTTCCCGCACTGCAACACCGTCAGCAAATAACCCTACTTGAGACAAACGCACCCGATGACCAGCTTTTAATGATTGGTGCATCGCATCGGCATCAATTGGTTCAACACCAATAATCTTAATTTCGGGACGTAACCGTTTAATATAAGCTGCAATTCCAGCAATTAACCCACCACCACCGATCGCTACAAAAATAGCATGGATCGGTTGCTGACATTGCCGCATAATTTCCATCCCAATTGTCCCCTGCCCAGCAATTACATAGGGGTCATCAAAGGGATGAATAAATGTCAAACCTTTCTCTGCTTCTAGTTGACGGGCGTAAGTATAGGCATCATCGTAAGTATCCCCATGCAACACCACTACTCCCCCTCTAGCTTTAACTGCATCTATCTTGACTTGGGGAGTAGTAACAGGCATGACGATAATTGCTTGCGTACCTAACTTACTAGCACCAAGGGCAACACCTTGAGCATGATTTCCCGCAGATGCAGCAATTACGCCTTGCGCCAGCATATCTGGCGACAAATTCACCATTTTGTTGTAAGCACCCCGCAGTTTAAAAGAGAAGACAGACTGCATATCCTCTCTCTTAAGTAGGACTTTATTATTTAGCCTGGTAGATAAATTGGGAGCGTATTCCAGGGGAGTTTCCTGGGCAACATCGTACACGCGGGCAGTCAGTATTAGTTGCAGGTAGTCGCAAAGCATGGGGATAGCAAAAGCCGAATAGGGAATTATTCTACTTTAATCAGTATGCCTATATAGCTGCATCAAATTCAACTTGGTCATAAATATAGCGGTCAGCAGATCGCGGATCAGCTTTTTTCTCGTGCCAATGTTTACAAGGGTTTCACAATAGATGCGTGTCATAACCGTCTTGGCGGTTGCTATATTTTCCACTGAAATTTTAAAATGCGGCAAAATCAAACTTTAAATAATAGTATACTAAGAACCCAAAAACTTTTTTTACTTTTGGTATATTTTTAGTTCTTTATAACCTGTAGTTGAGTCTAGTTCTCTTTTAAAAACTACATCATCCAGTATCCCAATTACAATTTCACAGGTTGTATAAATTAAAGAACCCTCAGCTAAGTGGCCACCAAGCATCTTACCCTCACCATCTGAAATGGAAATATGTAAGTGAGCCTCATGTTGAGAGATAGTACCTGCTAGTGATATGATTTCAAACTTTTCCTCGATCACAGTCAGATTTGATTTATTAGCAAAACGAATCGTTAAGGAGCGCAAACTACCTACACAACTAATAATGCAAGCTGCTTGAATTCCATAAAATTCACAGTAAGAAATTAATGATTTTTTGAGATCGCAGTCGGGATTTAAACGTAAAGCTGCTGCTCTTATAATACTTGCCTCGATCATCTTAGCTATTTTTACAGATATTTTAATCTTAAGATAATTTTAAAAAATCCCAGTGGTTTTTAGGAAATTAATTGCCAATTTCTTTTGTGCTTGCACACCTTGCTTATATAAGCAAGTTTTAGTTAATAATTCGCCACACAATCGTTAGTACTGCTCCTAAAGAAATTAAGTAATCGAAAAATTGGTATGACATCAGACATTAGTTTTAATGGAGTAAAACAAGCACTGAAGCGGATGTTTTTGAAATGAGAAGTTTCCGCTCGTGCTGAGATGGTTGCTAGGTTGAAAGGTTAGGGTTATTGCATCTTGAAGTTGATATTATTTAAGTAACTTTTGCTCTTATCTAACTTTAATTGAATGCCCTAAATCCTAGCAAAATTAGCTGGGTTTTGATCGCGCCGATGGTTAAAGGGAATGGGGGTACTCTGATTATCACCAGCTATTGCTGCGATCGCTTCTAAAGCTTCCCTGAGTCGTTTTGCTGCGTAGATAGACATATCTCTAGGTACGTTAATGCGATCGCGCAAATATCGCAAAGCAACATCAGAACCCGATGGCGGCGTACAAACTTCCCCAGTCATCAGATAAGTTAAAGCACAACGCAAAGCTTCATCAAATAATTTGTCATCGGCGGGATTTACTCGAATAATATTGGCGCGGTGCTTAAGTACACGGTGTAGTGCTTCCTTACGGGAAGTTTCCGGTTCAGGGTAAGTTACATCAGGTAGCCCAAACCAGGAACCATGATCCACCTTTGCTTTATTAATCAGCATTTGAGGTTCGCCATTTTCCCAGCATCCTCCCATCTGGGGTGGTAAATCATGTACGTGGGTATGAAAGTCGCTCTGAGTACCGCGATAAGTCGGTCGGCTTTCCATAGCCTCAAACCAGTCTGATAAACGCGGGTTTTCCTCCCGTAATGAGTAGCCTTTGTAGTAGTAAAGACTGGCATTCATGCGCTCAACATAGGGCGTAAATATTACATCTACAGTGCTGAACCCATCCAAAAAATAAGGGCTGGGAGTACTGCCTAGAGCTTCTTCTACCTTAGCTACTACTGCTTTGAATTGGTCTCGGTTATGCTGTTCTTCCCTAGAAGACCTTGTAGGATAGCAAAGCCAGGAACACCAAGCTCTAAATAAAAGTCGCTCCAACCGCCGTAGAGGTATTACTTTGGGGTCTTCCATGCTAAAAGCTAAAGCGCCAAAGGCTTGTTCCAAGGCGAGCAAAATATCATCACTTTCGGTGATCATGCGACCGTCTAGCTCAAGGGCTGGTAACATACCCGATCGCACTATACGTTTATACCAGCTTTCTTTCTCGCCGTAGCAAAACATTGTTACTTTTTTGATGCGGTAAGGAATTTGCTTTTCCTCCAGCCACAACCAGACTTTTTGACAGTAAGGACACCAGGCGTGGTTGTCGCGGTATAGAGTTACCCGTACATCAGATTCGCTCATGCCAAATAAGCGCAAACAAGCTTGAGCATTGGTAAGCCCATTGACGGTATCTACTTGATAATCTGTAAGGGTTTCTAGTTGTGACCAGCTTAAGGGTGCGATCGTTGTGGGGGTGGGTGTCATATATTAATTTAAAGTTACTGGCTTATGAATGAACAATATCTCAATATTGAATTCTGATGCACGATCGCCTTCCTGTCGTTAAGGCGATCGAATGTCCTGGTACTTAAAGTCTGTGGACTTAAAAGCATCAAATCATCTTTACTTGTTGATATGACAGCATCTAACCAGAAAGATATTAGAAAACAATTTGGTGAACGTCTTCGTTACCTCCGCCTTATTCGTGAACTTTCCCAAGAAGACTTAGCCCACTTGTGTAATTTGGACAGAAGCTACATCGGAGGAGTTGAGCGTGGACAAAGAAATGTGAGTCTTTTAAATATCAAGAAAATTGCAGATGCTTTATGTGTTTCACCTAAAGAGTTTTTTGATGAGTAGCATTCCTGAGAACATACGCCTAAAAGAATTAGCAATAATTGCTAACCTGAATCAATCCTTTTTTGATGATTTTACTGGCTTTTTGCAAACAGAAGGATATGCTGAACTCTACGAGTTTGTTGTTGAGCAAGATATATCTAAAGCTAAAAATACAATTAGGAAATATTTAGAGCGCCAGGTTCCTAACAATATAAAATTATACGATGGAATAGCTCGTCCATATAAAGAGGATAAAGCTAAATGGCTACTATTAGGATGGATTTTTAGAGATGCTCCTGAACAGAGATTAAAAGGCTATTTAGCAAACTTTAGTGGAAAACCAAACGAACGGAAAGCTGAATTGCTCAATCAAGTTAGACAGTACGCATCTGGTATTTTACCTGAGCGTGAAAGATGGAATTGGATACCAATATTTGAAGTAATGATTGACCGTTTGGAAGGAAGCCGCCGTTCAATTAAAGGAAACTTGTTTGAAGAAATTGTTCGGCGGAATCTCAACGAAATATTTGCGAAAAATGGGATTGCACTGTCAATTGATAGAACCCAAATCAAGCTCGGTGGCGAAACCTATGATGTTAAAGTAAGTGGAAGGCGAGGTACTATTCTTATCCCAGTTAAAACTCGTGAAACTATGGGCGGTGGTCATGCTTTGCTGTTTACACGAGATATTCATAAAGCAATATCAATAGCAAACGAATCTGGGTACAACTGTATACCAGTCATTATTGCCGAATCCTGGACAGGTGATTTAACTGCTTTAAATTGTAAAGAATTTGTTTACATTAATAAAAATCCCAATCAAGTAAATGAGGTGGAACCTTTATTAGTTCAAGAATTTGAACGTTTAATAGAGATTTTTCGCTCTCTCCTATAATCTATACACTAACTTGGGAAAATTCTTTTTATTGCTATTTCACAGTAATCTCTATTTAATTCAATCCCAATAAATTTGCGTCCTTTCGTAAGAGATACAAATCCTGTAGTTCCAGAACCAAAGAAAGGATCAAGAACGACTGAACCTTCAGGACAGCCTGCTAAGATACAAGGCTCTATCAACTTTTCTGGAAAGACTGCAAAATGTGCTTCTCTAAATTTAGAAAGAGGTACTTCCCAAACAGTTCTTTTGTTTCTTCCTTTGGGGTGAAATGCCTGATCCCAACGACCTTGATGCAGGTTGGAATTACCAGAATTTTTACCTTGTTCTGGTGTTCCGCCTTGCTTACCAAGATGATTACGCCCACCTTTCATTTTACTTTTTTCTGAAAAAGTTATATGTGGTTCGCGGATAGAATCAGCATCATAGTAATACTTTGAGTTTTTGGCAAACAAAAATATATATTCATGATCTGTAGTTGGACGATTTTGTACAGAAGATGGCATGGCGTTTGGTTTATACCAAATGATATCAGACCGCAAAATCCAACCTCTCTGTTTAAGGGCGATCGCTAATCTCCAAGGAAGCCCTGCCAAATTTCCATCTATATATTTATCACCTATATTAAGCCAGAGTGTTCCATCCTCTTTTAAAACTCTCTTTACCTCATCAAAAATATCCACAAGCCGATTTAAGTATTCTTCTGGATCTTTCTCTGTTCCAACTTGGTTGTCTGCACAATAATCACGTTGTCCGTAATAAGGAGGGCTAGTAACTACTGTTTGAACAATAGACTTGGGTAATTTTTTTAGAACTTCTAATGCCTCTCCGTTCAAGACAAAATTAGCTTGATTAAAATCAGCTTTATCAATATCTTTCACGTCAATTATTAGCTTTTTATCCAACCCCATGAACAGAGGAAGGTTCCCAGTAATACTATCCAACGAGAGAGTCATACTTGCTAATTTATGGTACTTATAGTCATCATAGCTTACTGCCACACTCAGTGCAACCTCAAGTTTGGAATTGAGGATACCATAATCCTAAAGAAACGAGGATAAATGTCATCACCGAAAGTGATGATGCGATCGTCTATGGTAGACCCATTGACGGTATCTACTTGATAATCTGTAAGGGTTTCTAATTGTTACCAGCTTAAGGGTGCGATCGTTATTGGGGTGGATGTCATATATTAATTTAATGTTACTGGCTGATAAAACGGATAAGTTTTGCTGCTGCTCCAGAATTTAAGGCTAACTCTGAGTGACCTCACCAAGCGCCTCTTGAATAACTTCATCACTCACACCATGACGCTTCAAACTGGCAATCAGGGCAGAGACTGTATCCCCTTCTAAACGCTCAAAATCAGCGCGGAGTCCTTGTCCAATATAGGTACGCACTAAAGGCTGATAACCAGAAAAACCGAGCAATGGTGCGATTCGCTTCAAATCTTCAATCACATCTTCGGGCATACGAATGGTAATCGTTGTCATTGGACGATTTTTATCTAACCGCTTTTTCAATGCCTCAACTTTCATAATATTCACGTTCCTTGCGTGTAGCTTTACGAGCCGAAATGAGCCGAATGATGTCTTTTTCACGCTCAATGTAGACGACGTACAAGAGATTCCAACGTTTGTCTAAACCAATGACAGCATCTCGTGCTTCACCATTGCGACTAGCATCAACTACCACAAGAAATGGATCAAAGAAAGCTTCCGTGGCTTGCTGAAACGTTACGCCGTTATAATTTTGGGGATTAATCCGAGCTTTCTCATCATTCCAGACAAAGGTAACGCCATTGAGTATGAAATACACATCCATACCTTGTAGTGTAGGGGTAATGTATTTACATTGTCAATACGTTATTCTCATCGACTAAATTGTTTGGAAGTGCGATCGCACAATCTCATTCGGCAAAATTGAGGCTATAACCCTAAAATTTCCCATCACGCCATCTCCCTTAGTAGTTTTATGAATTCATTTCTTCCTTGACGATCTGAAGTTTTTCTAATTCGATAAAGTTTTTGCCCTGCCAAGCTTAAAATTTTATCTTTATAGCCGTCTTTTTGCTTTTGTTCTGGTGAGTCATGATAAAGGCTATCTAGCTCAAAAAATTTAGTTGGTTTGTAATTATTATGCTGATCGAATACTACACAATCAATAATCCCTCTGAAGAAAAAGTTTTTTTCGTCTTGAGATAAATAAGTTTTGATTTTCTCAAAATTAATCACGCAGCTTAAGGAAACATTGGGATAAACGATAAACATTTGAAACACTTCTCGTACACTCATAAAAAATTCCTCTTCTTGCCTTGACTTAAAAAGGCTTGTTGTGTAATTTTCATTGGCTATTTTTCTATTCTCTGTAACTTGAATATGATTGCTCTGAGAATGTGCTACAATTTTTGGCAATAACTCTTTTTTACGGTCTATAACTTCAGCGCATATCTCATTATTAGGACAAAATTTAGCATAACTGTATGCTTTTTCAATTAACCCTTTTTCATGGCATATCTGTACCAATTTAACGATAACCTTGACTAATCTTTCTTCTGATAATTTATAAGTTTTACCTTTGTCCAGTAAAAATAGTTTCTCTAAAAGAGGTTGGGCATTATCACTTTTAACACCTTTATCTAACTCCCCGAAGAACTCATCTTCAAAAGTCTTTACTGCCCCCATTACTAATTCGTCTGAGGATGCTTCTTTAGAATTTTGATAAACAAGCTCCAGCAATTCAGCCCACTGTTTGCGATACGTGAGTTTATAGATGTGTTCGTAATCAATCATAGTTGCAAAATTTGCATAGCACTCTATATGGCATCATAACTAATCTCCAAATTATTTGTCTGTTGTGATTTTTAATTTATAGCTTGATCTTTTTAATCGAATTAAATAACATCGTTGAGTAATTGTAAATGTTGCTGCACCGGAGCAATAGTATTAGCAGCAATCATCCCACTAGCAGCAACCGCAGGTAAACCAATCCCAGGAAAAGTCGAATCTCCACAACACAATAATCCCGATAAAGGTGTATTAGCACCAGGGAATAAACCTTTACCTGCGGCAATTGCTGCCCCATAACTACCGTGATGACGACGCAGAAATCGAGCGTGAGTCAGGGGAGTACCTACTAAAGTTACTTCACAGCGATCGCGAATATCAGGAATAATTCTTTCCATAGCTTGCCACATTACTTCTGCACGTTCTTGTTTTAGTAAGGCATATTCTTTGCTATTCCTTTCTATTCCTTGCCAAATAAAATAAGGTTCATTACCAGGAGTATAAACGTGAATTACGTGCTTACCTGGTGGTGCTAATGAAGGGTCAATAACTGAAGGAATTGATGCAACTACAACGTTTTGAGGTGCAGTTATGCCTTTATCCCAATCGTTAACTACTATATAATGAATACTAAGATCTGATCGCAATTCGGCAGCATCAATTCCTAAATGCAAGTGCATAAAACTATCGCATTCTGGTGTTGCTTGTTGCTGTTGCACATAACGTTTTGGAACAGCACCTTCGGGAATTAGTTTGAGGGTATCCCAAACAGAAGCATTAGAAACAACTGCTTTATTTGCTCTTATTTCTTTACCATTTCGCAGTCTTACACCAACAGCACGGTTATTTTCTACTAATACTTGTTCGACATGGGCATTTAAGATTAATTTACCACCATGTTTAGTTAATCCGCGTACCAGTGCATCAACTAATGCAGCACTTCCACCAATGGGATAATCTAGTACGACATTGGGACGATACCAATCTGCAAACATATAGGCAACTTCTGCTGCAATTGTGGCATCTGCGGGTAATCCTGATAGCAGAAAGCAAAGTAAATCTAACCAGTTGCGAATAAATGAATCTGTGATTACACCATCAATAATATGAGAGAAAGGTTTTGTTAATTTGAGGATGTTAGGCGCGTGTTGCAGTAAGGAAGGTGCAAACTTACCTACAGTTAACGCTGCACCTAAATCGTAGCGAAGGGCGGCGGGAGGTAGTGCGATCGCACTCTTACCCAAAGGTGTCATAATTTCCTGTAGTCTGCGCCATTCTGCTACGGCTTGATCTCCGCGTAGCTTTTGCAATACTTCACAAAACTGTTCAGCACCAACTTTTGCAGCAAAATCACCTTCTGGCAGATAACAATCCCAAGTATCGTAAGTAATGCAAGGTAAATCTTCCCCAATAGCATCTAAAACTTGGCGCAAGGGATTAGGGGAAGGAGTGTAAGATAAACCTGAATATAAAGATGGACCAGAATCAAATTTATAGCCGTTGCGTTCAAAAGCATGAGCCGCACCACCTGCAATCGAGTGGCTTTCTACTACGGTGACATCAATTCCATAACGTGCTAAGATTGCAGCACAACTTAATCCACCGATACCGCTACCAATTACTACTACTTCTGTGTTGCTCATAATTAAGGGTTGATACTAAAAGACCACTTTTAAATAATTAACCACAGATGAAATACAGATAAACACAGATGCACACAGATAAAAAACTGATTGAGAGTAAGCAGTCTATTATTTAGCACCTGAAAAGTTAGCCAGTAAGTATCTGTGCATATTTAGTAAAAATTCCCAGATAGCAATCAGTCAAGAGAAAGATATTATTCATCTGTAATTTTCTTTCTGTATTCTTTAATTTGCGATCGCTTAGTTTTACTATCTAGACGTTTCCTTTGAGAACTCCGAGTCGGTTTACTCTTTTTGCGGGGCTTGGGGACTGCGATCGCACTCTTAATTAAATCTTGCAAACGTTGCAATGCTTCTTCTTTATTCTGCTCTTGGCTGCGGTGTTCTTGTGCTTTAATGACAATTACACCTTCTTTAGTAATTCGTTGATCGTTTAGCTTCAACAAACGCTCTTGATAACGCTCAGGCAATGAAGAAGCCATGATATCAAAGCGCAGGTGAATTGCTGTTGATACCTTATTGACATTTTGCCCGCCTGCACCTTGCGATCGCACCGCACTCAAATTAATCTCATGCTCTGGGATACTCACAGTATTAGAAATTTGCAGCATAATTATACAATTGCCCAGAGATGATTCCTACCAGCAGTTAAGCAGATTTCGCTCTGATTTGTTGCTGATGAATAAAGGTTGATTACCAGACCTTTTTCAATAATTATAGATCTTGTAGCTATCAACAATCAGGTTTCAACCCTTGAATAATAGACTATTGTTAAAAGAAAAATTACAAGCTTATCTTGAGGAGATGCAATCTAACAAAGATAATTCTCCTCTTACCAATTTGCAGCTAGATGAAACTACTGCCGCAGAAATTGAGCAATTGACTATTCAAATAGAAAGCTGCAACCCAAATCCTCATCCTTTGGTGAATGCTATTTCATTACTAGATGGAACTTGGCAACTGCAATATTCCACTGCTAGAGAAATTCGGTCTTTAGTTTCTCTGCCATTAGGATTAAAATTGGGTAAAGTGTATCAAGTAATTAATGTTGCTAATAAAGAGTTTTTCAATATTGCTTTTGTCAAACATCCTCTAGGAATAATATCGGGATATGTGAAAGTGACAGCTAGTTTTGAGCCTGCGATAGAAGATTCATCACCTGTACCAGACAAACGCATCAACGTTGATTTTGACAAAAGATATTTATCAATTAATAAAATTATTGGAATTAATACCCCTCGTTTTGATCCATTTAAGGTTGCACAAGCTAATAATCCTCGTGGTAGAGTTGCCACGCTTGATATTACTTATTTAGATGAAAGTATGAGAATAGGGCGTGGCGGAGATGGCAGTTTATTTATTCTCAGCAAATCCGATGGTATACCTGAAAACACAAGTTTAATGTAAATGCGATTTCTTGAGGATAAACAACTACAATTTCATTGGAAAATTAGTTTTTCTAGTCTCCCTAAATCCACACCTTCGGCTACTTTTCCGTGCCAATACCATCGCACAGATGTCTATCGCTTTCGCTGACATTAGGATTATAAGTTAAATAATTGCGTACCCGATCCCAACTAAGCTTCATTAAAGAGTCTAAGCCTATATCCCAGAGTTTAATCGTCTTGTCAGAACTACCAGAAGCCAAAGTCTTGCCGTCGGGACTGAAACTGACGCTACTGACAGAGTCTTCATGCCCTGTGAGGGTGCGGATTTCCTTTCCTGTCTCTACATCCCAGAGTTTAATCGTGCAGTCAGCACTACTGGAAGCCAAAGTCTTGCCGTCGGGACTGAAACTGACGCTAATGACATAGTTATCATGCCCTTCCAAGCGATTATATTCCCTGCCCTCAACAACGATTTTAAACAAGGCAGATATTACTTGTCCGTCTGTTGCCTTGTGTTTGTGTAAAATTTTTCCTGCCTTAATCGCTTCAACAAAAGCTTCTAATTCGTGATGTGTATCAAACAGAGACGAGGAATAACGACCGAGAGAATTGGCTAGGCTAAGTTCAGTGCTAACTTCGCGCTGCTTTCTTTCTGCTTCGATTTTTTGAACTTGATTCTGATATTTAATACTAGCCTGAATAAATTCTGTCGTTAAAGCATCCAAATTAGGGAGCGATTTCTCTTTTGCAAGGTTTATAATTTTTGTTAACTTAGGAACATTCAAAATTAATGCGTTAATCGCTTTTCGTGGATCTTGCTTGCGTAGTTCATCCCACTCCTTTGCATCAGCAGATAGCCGATTTCTAAGGACTATTATCTCTTCTTTGTACCGAATTAAATCCTGCAAAACTTTCCAAGAGCGAAGTAATGCCTCATGCGCCACTTCAACCTTCGCCTTTCCGTCTTCTATTTTACTTACCAAAAGCCGATTATCAATCAATTTATATAGAACTTCTTTCTGTGTCCCATCCTGCTCAAAAATTGGTTTGTCTGCCCTTCTGCTAACAGGTTCTTTACCAACCAATTCAATTAATCCTATAAAAATTTGCTCTGCTGCTTTCTTTTGTTGTTCATTAAATTGATTGTATATTTTATTAGCCTGTTGCTGAAGTGCGCCCGTTAACCCGCCCAAATTTTGATAAGTCTTGCTATTTAAAACTTGGTCTTGAATATCATCATTCTTCCACAATAAATTTAAAGTATATTGTAAAAGCGGTAAAGAACCCGCCTGTTGATGAAAATCAGCAATAATTTGATCAATTAATCCCTGTTCAAAAGTTACTCCATTTCTGGCGGCAGGTTCAGCAATTGCCAATCTTAGATCAATATCATCCATTTCTGTTAGCATACGACTATAGCGATCATGAACCTTTCCTAAATCGGGATAAGGACTTAATCTATCGAGGAAATCAGCCCGCATAGTCAGAATAATTTTAACAGAAGCATCGGAATTTTCTATCAATTGAATGAGACTTTTTATAAAAATATCCCGTTCTGTTTTCGGCGTTCTGGTGAATAATTCCTCAAATTGATCTATAAAAATAAGCCATTGAGCATCTTGTTTAAGAGATTGAACAACTTTAACTAAAGTATCTTCTTTAACAGCTTGAGCAAGTTTCGCTTCCGATTGTCCATATCTAGGCTTGAGACAAACATAGAAAGATTCAAAAGCATTTATATCAGGAACAAAAGTTAAATTTACTAATTCTTCATAACCATGCTGCTCTTTTAATTTAGGAATTAACCCCGCTTGAATTAAAGATGATTTACCGCTTCCTGATGCACCTAAAAGCAGGAGAACATTGTTTTTTTCTAAATAATCTGTTAGTTCGATAATCCAGTGATCGCGTCCGAAAAATTTATCCTTATCATCGGCATCAAATTTCACTAAACCTTTATAAGGAGAACTTTTATTAAGCTTTCGTGCATGAATTTCAGTATCAGATGATGTACGAGAAATATAGGTGATGTTGACAGTTCCTGCATTTGTTCCAGCAACGCCCAGGACATCACCTTTTGTAGTTACTCTGGAAGGATTTTCAGTCATTTTAGCTAGATTTGATTAAACGCAGTCAAAGATTATTTATTTGCCCTTAGTTACTGGACCAATATTAACTGTTCCTGCATTTGTTCCAGCCACACCAAAAACATCCCCCTGAACTGTTACATTTGTGTTATATTTGCCTTCTTTAAATCCTTCAGGATCTTCTTTTTTCATTATTTCTTCGGCTGCTTTCAGAATTTTTTCATCCTGATCAACTCCTACATCGCTTAACTCTTCTTTAAGAAGTTCTTTAACTGCTGCTGAATCGGGTTTTTTCTCATGCTTATCGACGATATTGCTATCATCTTCTTTACCCTGCTCAACAAACTTCTTCTTAATCAACGTTTTTAAAGTCTGATAGGCATCTTTAACGGCTGTTCCTGCCGTATCCTTGGCAGCAGCGATCGCGCCAGCACCTAAAGCAGCAATAATAACAGAAATAGGTTCCATAGTTCATCTCGGATAATTGCTAATTATTTTAAAGTCAAGATCCTTTAGAAGCAACTTTAGACAGATTTCTTAAAGATGAACTTGAGCCGATTCATAAGTGAAGCCTTTGCAGAGAGCTAATAGCTACTGTTAATTAAGATTTGTTATAGGGTGCAGATATTCTCTATCTGGGGTGAAGTATTGCGGTAAGCGTCACCCAAAAAGCATTAGCAAGGCGATCGCGCATCATCTCCTCATCACTTGCTTTCTCGCTTAAAATCCGTCCCTCAAATACCACCGTCACCTCATCACGCTGGAAACACCAAGGCTCTAACAACAACTGAGTTGGGTCATCATTAATAGGTATCAACGTTAAAGTTGTTTCTCCCCTTGCTAATGGCACTTGCTCAAACTGCTTTGGTGCGGTTACGCCCAAGGGTAAATGCCTTCATGCTTCGGGTTAGGATTTAGGGTAGGGCATTGTGATTGAAGTATGGCAAAGCAAGAAAATCCCCTCACGGGAGAAGCACTTATAAAAGAAGTCTGTCGGCGGATTCGAGTTGCCCGTAGTTACTGGGATGCTCATAATAATGCTGCCTGTCGGGGAGAACGCGATCGCGCCTTAGCCCTTTACAACACCCTCACCAAAGAACAAAAAGACGAGATTCCGCAACAGTTGCGCGTGTGGTTGCGCTATCGCAGTGAGAAATACTTTGGCGCACACCGCACACCACCCAAGTCGAAACGAAAGTCCAAGCATTAATGGAGACTGTCTGTGCAAACCCTTAATCTACTTTCTGGGCAAGTCATTCCAGTACTCGGTATGGGTACTTGGCAAATGGGAGAAAATCCAAAACACCGCCAAGATGAAATTAATGCCTTATGTCATGGACTTGATATTGGTCTTTCTTTGATTGATACTGCGGAAATGTACGGTGAAGGTGGTGCTGAAGAAGTGATCGCCCAAGCTATTGCTAATCGCAGATCGCAAGCCTTCGTAGTCAGCAAAGTATATCCTCATAATGCTTCTATTAAAGGTGCGATCGCAGCCTGTGAACGAAGTTTGCAACGTCTTAAAACTGACTATCTTGACCTTTATCTATTGCACTGGCGCGGCTCAATTCCTCTTACAGAAACACTCCAAGCATTTCAGACACTTCAGCAAGCAGGGAAAATTCGCAGCTATGGTGTCAGCAACTTCGATGTTAAGGATATGGAATCAGCAAGCAAATTAGAGGGTGGAAAAGCAATTGTAACTAATCAAGTTCTCTACAACCTCAGCCGACGGGGGATTGAGTGGAATTTGCTTCCCTGGTGCAGAGAACGAAACATTCCCATCATGGCGTATTCTCCGATTGAACAAGGTCGCATCTTGAAAAATCGCACACTTGGGGCGATCGCACAACAGCGAGGAGTGACTCCGGCTCAAATTGCGATCGCCTGGTTGTTGCATCAGGAAAATGTGATTGTAATTCCCAAATCCAGCAAAATTGACCATATAAACCAGAATCTTGCTGCCATAGATCTAAAACTCAGCACTGAAGAACTTCATGCCCTCGATGCTGCCTTCCCACCTCCTACCAAACCTACTTCTTTAGAGATGCTGTAATTGCATTATCTCAAGTTTTAAGTAATTCCACATTAAAAAATATAAAACAAACATCTCCCCCTCCCCTTATTAAGGGGAGGGGGCTGGGGGGTGGGG
Source organism: Crinalium epipsammum PCC 9333 (assembly GCF_000317495.1). GTDB lineage: Bacteria > Cyanobacteriota > Cyanobacteriia > Cyanobacteriales > PCC-9333 > Crinalium > Crinalium epipsammum. The sequence goes on along the minus strand of NC_019753.1, from coordinate 2,958,546 downwards.
TAATACGTTTAATTAGGTTGACTTACTTAGTTCAATATCAGAGCAATAGCATTATATATTTATCAAAATATTAACTTGAATCACACTATAAAAGTGCGATTCACAAGTTAAAAAGTTAGATATTTGTCAGCTAACTGTAGCTAATTGCTTAATTTAGCTATCAAGACTATGCTTCATTGGTATCCGTTTCCGATCCATCTTGGCTATCGCCTATTTTAACTAAGCGAATATGCTTGTAGCCCAGCTTAATTTCAAATTCATCCCCTGGCTTTAATCCCAATTGTTGAGTATAATTTGCGCCAATGACAATTTGACCATTTTGGTGAACGCTGACGCGGTAACTTGCTTCTCTACCGCGACCATCTTTAGTTGATTCAAGCGCAACACCTTTTGCTGCTAGTAGAGCATCATAAAACTCTGCTAAATTTACCCGAACTTGGTTATTTTTTATTTTGCTGTAATAACCACAAGCTTTAGCTGTTTCTCGACGTGGCACGTTTGGTAGCTCTTTAACTTTTTGCAGGAGAGCTTTTCCGGTTAAGGGAGTTGTTGCTAGTTCAGCCATATTTAACAATTAGCTATTTACAGAAATATAATTATATTTTCACCTATTAACTGAACTTTTTACTAATTTTAATAAAGATTTTTTTTAACAAATCTAAATTTTCTCTAAGATCAGCACTTCCGCTAAGGCTGAAAGTGATAATTTTTATCAACAGAAAGACCAATTTACAACAAGCGATCGCACTTTCAAACTGCGCTGCTATATTACTAGCAAGGATTAAAGACAAACAAGATGCACAATTATCAAAGCAGAGCTAGATCATAGTAAAATTTTTCTTTTATAAAGTCAAATCTGAGGCGAGCTTAGTGCCTTCAAAAGTAGCAGCGACCAGGGTACCTTAATATTAGGTATAAGCCCTGCATACCTTGTGAGTGCAGGCAAAGCAGAGGGAAGCAGGAAACGCAGAGATCTTAGGGACACAGGGCGATCGCCATTAGAATCTACCAATCCATAATGTTGAGCCAATTCTGCCACAATCTGTACTCGACCTGTCCTTTTCATAACAGTTGGATCTGCTGCTAGTGCAGCAATTACCCGTCCTGTTAGCAATGGAGTTTCCCAGTTGTAACGGGACTTAATTGATAAACTTCTTTGGTCAGTTGCATCACTTTCACCCATCTCGGTAGCTAGTTGGGAAATGTGTTCAGTCCCAACAATTCCTGGCCAAATTGAAAGCGAAGCAACGTTATAAGGTTTTAACTCTACTGCCATATCAGCAGAAGCGCGATCGCACGCAGCTTTACCCGCACCATAAGGTACTCCAAAAATATAAGACATCCCTCCCCAAGAAGATATAGTGCAGATTAGTCCCTGCTGACGTTGAGTCATCATTCGTGCTGCATAAACACTTGCTACATAGTGACTACGAAGACCAACATTATTGCAAGCATCCCACATCTTAGGTTCGCCATCCCAGAAAGGCTTTGCATAAGCATCTTTTAATGCCTGCACTCCTGAGTAAACATTATTAACTAGCAGGTCAAGATGTCCCTGCTCATCTTGGATGCGCTCAAAAAGTAAACGTACTTGCTCATCGTCACTATGGTCTACTTGAACAGGAATACATATCCCACCTGCTGACTCAACTGCTGTAGCAGTTTCCTTCAGGCTTCCTGATATACCATTTCCGACCTGGGATTCCTCAAGACTACGACCCGTAATATACACAGTTGCCCCAGCCTCAGCAAGTCCAATTGCAATTCCCTTGCCAATGCCGCGCGTCGCACCTGTGACTAATGTTACTTTACCCTCAGACTGTTTCATATTGTTAGTTCGCATCTCCCCAGTCTTCTGCTTTCAAATTATCATCACTTATACAAAGTGAGGTAATGATATCAATTGCTCAGTCTATATCTTATTTAGTAAATAAATGTTGTCAAGATGCAACAGTTTATTGCTAACAGTAAGAATGAGATGTAGTTACCTTAATAAACTTACCTGACTTTTGTTGTATTCAATTAGAGGGATGAAGTTGTTTGAGGTACAACGCTAATTTAGAAAAATAAAGTATTTTAATGTTAGGGAGATAACGCTATGCTCAAGCTGTTTTGGTGTCTAACAAAACCCCTACGTCTCGTCGCTGGCTTTATCTTCCTCATTTTAGGCGGCATTCCCACGCTTTTGATTCCTGGGCTAGGACTATTTCTAGGTTTACCATTTATTTTAATCGGCGGCTGTTTGATATGCAGTTGAAATATTAATATTTGCAAGCTGCAATCATATTCTGATTGCAGCTAATTTTTTTAAGATAAAAATGAGCCTTTAATTGTAAGGATTCAAAAATCAAAATTTAGAACAGAGCTTTTTTTCCTAGCTTGGGCTAAATAATAACAATAAAATTTATCACTAATTAGCGAATAAAAGTGATACTTTTGTTTACTTTGTGATTCTAAATTCTTACCCTTAGTTTATCAGAGGTTAGTAAATCCCTAACCTAAAGTTTAGTCAGGTAAAGCAAATCCTGTACGAGGATCGCTGATATAAAGCCCTAAAACTAATGATTTCATAACTGTATCCCATACTGGAGTCAGGCGTTCTGCGTCATCTTCCCAATAATCAAAAGTAATCAAGCACTGCACTCCAGAACCTAACCCGATACAGATGCGGGAATAAGCAGGACGATGTTCTACTGGGTCAATAAATTTTATTTGCGTCCACACAATGCGGGCGGTTTGGCGTTTTAATTTTATTATTTCCCCTTGCTCGATAGCATCTCGTGTCTCATCTTTAAGCACCTGTCTTAACAGTGGAACAATAGGAAATTCTGCCCAGTTTCCAGGGGGAAGTAAATTAAAAGAAACTTCTAAACGACAATCATCATTCGGCGGCTTTTTGTCAAGAAACCGAAATGATTTTTCATCTGGTTCAAAATGCCAATCTTCAGGAACGTCGAAGCGTACCGCGCCTCGACCTGCAACAAAGATCCGAGTTCCAGGTTCTGAGTTCCAGTTGTGGTCTTCTTTTAGCTCTAGGGTTTCCTTGAGCCATTGGAGATTATGCTTTTTACTTTTAGACATAGCTACTCCATTGTTGACCTTAATTCTATTGTGCCGTTTTGAGCGTAATTGGTAAAGTGCGATCGCATCGCCTCCAGCAAAAAGCTATTAGCCGGAGGTTGGGTTGACGTAGGAAACCCAACTATCCCATTTTTTATGAAAAACTATCTACTTATTTTCTAATAAGCAGATGATGATAAGTATTATCCTTGATCTGGTTGTTCTTTTTCTTACTCAAACTCAGCTAATATCTGCTGAATTTCTGCAGGGGCAATATCGGCTTGTTCAGATTTGGAATAGATTGTAACTAAAATAACTTTCGTACTGGTTTTAACATAATATATTAAGCGATATCCACTGCTTTTACCCTTTTTGATATCACTATTTTTTACTCGGAGCTTAAAAATTGTATAACCTATTCCTGCTATCTGGTCACCTGGTAACTCTCGGCTCTTCCGTAGTTAGTGTGCTAAAGTTTGAGGAAAATGCCAAAAAAGTAAAGCTCGCAATTCAAAATTATTGAAATTTCTAAAACCAAATCCACTTCGTTTTAATAGCTTGAGGCTACCAATCTAAGGCGGGACAGTTAGTGGAATCTTGATGACAATGCGATTGGGCAGGAAAAATGCCAAGAAAGAGAAATCAATCGCCAAGATTGTGTAGTACAATACTACAAACAACTAGAAACAGTAATTCCTAAATGTTGAAATAAGAAAACCAATTAGATTAAGTGAAATTTCAGTATTTAGTTAATTAAACTAGATGATTTGGTAAGATTTACGGGGTAAAGGTAAGTCACCCATCTGTGAGATTACCCAATCAAATAAAGCGGGAAATTCTTGATTGAATAAACGTTGTGCTGCTGTGGTCTTATCGGCTCGTTGGATATCAAAGTTATGAATAACAGTTAACACCCGCAATTGAGCAGAAGAGATCCCGCGTCCACAATGATGCAGACGAGATAAATAACCATTGCGTCCCTCAATGGCAGAAGAACTACGTTGAAATTGAGCCGACATTTGCTCCGCCCAAGAACGCCAGTGTATCCATTCATTCTTAGAGAATTTACTGGTTAAGGGATGTTCCAATAAATGGCGTAAATAATGCCTGGATACCTGAGTATAGATTTCCTTTAAAGCAGGGTTTTTAGTTTGTTTAATGACTGAGAGCCAATAAAAATGGGGTAAAAAATAACCAAGTAACCAATTAGATATTTCGGGAGAAACTTGCTCTAACTGCAAACTTTCTTCTACAGATTGCCACCATAGGTTAATTACAGCAGCGATAGCACTAACTTGACCGCTAAATGTTGATATGGCTGTTTCTAATTTGGGAATCTGGTAAGTATATCCTAACGCGGCTAACTGGGGTAATTGTTGATAAAGAATAGTGGCGACATCGACTGTAGTTTGAAATCCACTACCATCAAGAGCAAAAGGATGAACGGCACAAGTAATTTGATGCAATATATTGTGGTAAGCAAGCTTGCCAGTTAATAAAAAATTATATTGCTCTTGTAGAACAGCAATTTTTTGTGCTAATTTTTTAGGGATAGATTGGCTATGTCCTGAGTAGTTTAAAGCTTGATTATGTAGGGTACGTAACTGTTTCTTAATTTGATTTAATCGGTTACCAAAACGGCAACCGATTACTCTGGAAATACCCCGCATGGCATGAAACAGGTCAGGGATGGAAAGACAACCCAGACCAAGCAGGCGCCAACTGAATTAAAGCACTCGCGCGGTCACTGACCAGAGATTTAACTATCACCGTCGTACCCAAATTGTTGAGCGCACTCTTAGCTTTTTGGCTCCAAGTGAGGTACTGGCGGTCGGTACTATAATCTTCTAAAATAATGTAGCCGGAAACCAAATCCATCAATACCAGTACAACTTCAGGAAAGAACGTTTCGTCAGCCCCCGCACGGACTTCAATCGGCGCTGAATGGTTTTCCAACTGTTGTTGCATCTGTACCTGGTAGTTGAGAATTTGCTCTCTCATCTGAGCTTCAATACGGCGCAAGCTACTGGGAGAAACTCCGATGACATTCTGCAATCGTAGAATATGAAAAAAACGAGAAATTGCTTCGCAACCAACCCCTTGTTGAATCCCAAAAATATAGAGGGTAGCAAACACTAATAGCCGCAACCATTGATAAGCTTCTGGTATCTCCCATAGATATGATTCTGGATGTAGGTCACGTCGCTTCATGGCTTGTTGATGCCGATGTACACTACTTTTAGAAATTTGTGTAACCTGTGCTATCTTACGGAGAGACTTTTGACCGTGATTCCAACAAGCTTGGGAAATATCAAAGCAACGCTGTCGCACATTCATGTTATTTGTCAGCTACACAGGGCAATAAGTTTATATATTAATATTAATTCGCGCATTATAAACGCGAACTAAGGAGATATTTACTACCCCAGCTTATGGACGACCTCTCTAGTAAAACCTCTAAGTTAGCCCCAAAAGTTAGAGCCACACAATCACAAGATTTAGCAACTCGTGCTCTTCGTATCAAAGAAGCGATTGCTCAATTAAGGCAGGAGATCGAGCACCTAGAATTAGAAGGTAATATCGCTCCACCTGATGCTTGGGTCATGCGCTACAAGGCTCGTAGCCGTACAGGTTATTATTAGTATTACAAATTGCAAGTTAAAGAAGCGATTTTTTCACAGAAGATAGATAGTAGCAAACGCAGTAAGTACAAACATTTAGGTAAAGCTGGTTCCAGTGAACATATTGATGCTGTAATGCTTGTCGCACGTCGCGGAAAAATTGATGCTTGTGCTAGAGCGATATCTTCTCTTTATGAAAGTTGGCTGAGTTTATATTCTGAATCTCAGCCGGAATCCACACCAGAGAGTACACCCAAATAATTAACTTTTAATTAGAAAAATCTTATTTTGTTCGCGTTAGAGTAACGCGAATCTACTCCAAATTATTTTTTTGTTCTTATTCCTATACTACATCTAAGAATGAGCATCACGAACAGAGCATAGCAGCTTTTTACCATTTACTACCTCTACTGACTCCGCCCCAAACTGTCCCGCCTTAGATTGGTAGCCTAGCTTGAGTTTATTATTAATCCCCTCAACTATTCCGTTGGTTGTTCTTTGTTCAAAATATCCCACTATTTCGCCTAGCCACCGTTTAATGGTTGCCACACTCTTGTGATAATAAGGTTCTGCCCTTTTTATCCAATCAATTAATTTTAGCGTTCCTTCCCCCAAATTTTCACTTTTCTCAAATAAATAATGAAACTCTTCTTTCAATGAGTGCATAATTCCTACCTGCGGTGAAGCTTCTTTTATTTTTAATAATTTTTCCTTTTGTTTTTGAGATAAGTTGCGCTCGGCTTTTAACAATATATATTTGCTACCTTTTAAGTTGTTAAATAATTTGACTTTTTCTCTTGTATTTAAAGATTCGGCTGTTTTCTTTTGAGCAATCCTTGCTTGATTTAACTCTTTATGAACTATTTTGCTAACATGAAACCTATCTATCGTTACATCGGCGTTTGGACATAGTTGGTTCACCAAAGATTTATAGTTACCAGTCATATCCATACTTACTTCTTTAATTTGAGATAAGACTTTTTCTCCCCACTTAAGCATCACTTTTTTAATTGCTAACTGGGTTCGTTCTGAAACTAAACCTACTAATTTCTGTGTTTCTAAATCTACTAAGACTACAATAAATTTTCCTTGTCCTTTAACTAAACTAATCTCATCTATCCCTAACCTCCGCAGAGAATCTGTATTAATAGGGAGAATTTTTTCAGAGACAGTCATGACCATTGACCAGACTTCTTCCGAGCTTAATTTATTATTTTTTGCAACGTTATCAACGTCACTATGAATAACTTGTTCAATGATTGTTTTGGCATATCTATTTGTACAATTTTTTTTGGGCTCTACAAAATTTAAGCTTTCACTAAAAGGTTTTTGACATTTTTCACATTTAAACCTGCGTCGATTTACTCTTAGTATTACTTCTCTGTTCCCCATTGGTAAATCTTTTACTAAATGTCTTTTATTTTGATGAAGGCGGTGACTCTGATGACCGCAACGTGGGCAACGTGCTGTTTTCTTTTCTAATCTTACGGATAAAATCAATGTAGATTCTGTTTCCAGGCTATCTTCTACGATCACTCCAGGTAAATTTATCAGCTTTGTAATTAACCTGTTCATAATTTATTTAGTTTGGCTTAAAATGCTTTTATTTTAATACTTTAGCACACTAAATACGGGAGAACCAAATTTTGCAGTGACTTCAACCTCAACTAAGGGTAAATCATTCTCCATCAATTCCTTCCCATAATTGAGAAACAGGTAAAGTATTTCCAGTTATGACATCACACCAACCCTGACGAAAACTTTCAACGGCAGATTCAGATATTTCTTCATCTACCTCTGGGTTATTTTCATGATTAGGATCTTCATTAAGCATTACAATTACTTTGACACGGGTATGTTGTTCCGCCGTTAAGGGAATATCCAAGGAAAGTTGACCGTGTTCATTGACAGTTCCCATAACTTCGATTGCTTTCATTTTTATCTCCAGCGCGGTTAATTATCGCTAAAGGTAGGGTTTCTACTTCAACCTAACCTACAACTAAATCAAACTTTTATTGAAACAAATTCCTAGCAATGACCAAAGGCTCAATATATATAATGAAAAATCCGGCTTTCCGTGAAGAAAATATGCTCAAAATTGGGCGCACGGAACGAACTCCACAGCAGAGAGCCAAAGAACTATCTACCACAGGCTTGCCTGACTCATTTTATGTTGTCTATGAGCAGGATGTAGCTAATTGTGTTCTAGCCGAGAAATTAATACATCAAAAGTTGGCAAATTATAGATATAACCAAAAGAGAGAGTTTTTTATTTTACCCCTTTATGAAGCTATTTCTACAGTTCAAGAAGTTATTCAGGAACAATTCTACAAAATCTCAACTATTTATAAAGGTACATATGTATTTAAGAAAGGCACGACTTTTAGATGGAGTTGTCAATCTAATGCATTCATGTTTTTAACTCGATACCAGCATTTCCTTGATGAACGCCCAGACATAGATGATATGTGGTGGTGTAAACCTAAAGATCATATACTCATAACTAATAGAATTTCTGATGATCCAGAGCAACTAATGGAATTTGCTTCTGAGACAAAAATTAATGGTTCACTAAGCGATATTATCAATATCTATCCTGGAGATCGATTAGCCATAATTGAACCTACATATAATGGATTGGGCTTCAGCCAAGGAGCGCGGTTTGATGAAGATGGTTCAGCAATTAGTATCATCGACTTTCGGGAATACGCGAGAATGGTCGCTTTTATGGAGGAGGTGGATCTACATCCTGGAGGGTTTTTGATACCGTTTGGTACTCCTGCACACGCTGAGGTATCTCAAGCCGATGCAAGAAAAGCTTTGAATCAGATTTTAAACATGGGTTCTCCAAACGTATACCCTGATTATGAATATGTTCAATCATTAAAATCAGGAATCGATTACTATATTTAGTCTAAAAAATTTGCGATTACTTCAGCTATACAAAGCGCAGTCTAACAATTAGGCTTGAGCTAATGGTTAAAAGCAGCTAGTGCGAGCGCATTTCGCGTAGGTTGGGTTGACGTAGGAAACCCAACATTTGAATTATTAACTACCAACGTAACTATCGAGTTCAATATATTCCTGTGTCAAATTGCACCAACGAACTCTTGCACAGTCAGCCCAGCCGCGCGAATGAGACTGCGTAAAGTGCCTTTCGCTACTTCCTTGTGATCTGGAATAGACAGTGTTACTTGTTCACCTTCTTTGACCATAATCATGTGGCTTGCACTCTGCCGTACAAACTGCCAGCCAAACTTTTCAAACACACGAACTACCTCATCCCCACTAAGCACAGGTAGATTAGATGACATAAACTAAGCCATAACCTCTACCTGATGGGTTTCTATTGTAAGTGGCAATCCACGTTCTGCTCGAACTTGAAGACAAGCAGCGATCGCATCGTGAATATTTTCTAAAGCTTTTTCTTTAGTCTCACCTTGACTAACACATCCTGGGATGCTGGGACACTCCACAATCCACACACCATCCTCATCACGGTCAATCGTTACATTGAACCTCATACGCTTTATCCAAGATTCGCTGCGATATTACTACAGTTTAACTGATCTCTCTTTTCAGCTTTAATTTTACAGATTTAAATAAGTACATTCTGATTGTGCTATGGATTGCGATCGCATAGCGTCATCAAGAGCGAATCGCCATCAGCTATTTCCTCCTAAAAAGTAATATCCCTGTCACTAACATCTATCTCAAGAGAAAGATTTTTTTTCACGAAACTTTACAAAATTTAGTAAAATAGTTTTATTCACTACTAAGTATAATTTCTTAATTTAATGACTGCGGAACAATTTCCCTGGCTAACCGCGATTATCTTACTACCACTCGTTGCATCCCTAATCATTCCAGTATTACCGGATAAAGGTGGTAAAACTGTGCGGTGGTATGCGTTGAGCGTGGCAATGGCAGACTTTATATTGATGTGCTATGCCTTTTGGAAGCATTACGACGCAACCAGTGCAACTTTCCAACTTGCAGAAAAGTATGCTTGGCTGCCTAGCATAGGTATAAACTGGGCAGTTTCAGTCGATGGCTTATCTGTCCCACTGGTGCTTCTAGCAGGATTGGTGACAACCCTCTCAATCTTTGCAGCTTGGCAAGTCGATATGAAGCCTCGCCTGTTCTACTTCCTGATGTTAGTGCTGTACTCCGCCCAAATCGGAGTATTCGTAGCGCAAGACTTGGTGCTGCTATTTATTATGTGGGAAGTCGAGCTAATTCCCGTCTATCTGCTCGTTTCTATTTGGGGCGGTCAGAAGCGCCAGTACGCGGCTACAAAATTCTTACTCTATACCGCAGCAGCTTCAATATTTATTCTAGTAGCGGCGCTGGGAATGGCATTCTACGGCGACAATATGACATTTGATATGGCAGAACTCGCCCTCAAAGATTACCCACTCGCTCTAGAATTACCACTTTATGCAGGATTATTGATTGCCTTTGGTGTAAAATTAGCTGTTTTTCCTCTGCATACTTGGCTACCTGATGCACACGGCGAAGCTTCTTCTCCTGTATCAATGGTTCTGGCGGGGGTACTTTTGAAAATGGGCGGATATGGATTAATCCGCTTAAATATGGAAATGCTTCCCCAGGCGCACGTTTACTTTGCTCCACTTCTGGCAATGTTGGGCGTAATTAATATTATCTATGGTGGTTTTAACTCTTTTGCTCAGACGAATATGAAGCGTCGCCTAGCATATTCCTCTGTTTCCCACATGGGTTTCGTTTTGCTAGGTATTGCCTCGTTTACTGATTTGGGTATTAGTGGTGCGATGTTGCAAATGATATCGCACGGTTTAATTGCATCAGTGCTATTCTTCCTTGCGGGTGTAACTTATGACCGCACCCATACAATGGCATTGAATGAAATGGGCAATGTTGGTCAGGTGATGCCGAAGGTATTTGCCTTATTTACAATGGGTGCGATGGCATCTTTGGCTCTCCCTGGAATGAGTGGGTTTGCGAGCGAACTCACAGTTTTTCTAGGCGTAACTAACAGCGATATTTATAGCTCGTCGTTCCGTACTGTAACAGTCTTTTTATCCGCAGTGGGAATCATTCTCACACCGATATATCTGCTTTCTATGTTGCGGCAGATATTCTACTCTTCTGGAGTAGTACCTACCTGTGACATTGCACCCGTCTGCGACTTGATGGATTTCGATCTAAAAAATCAAGGAAATCAAGAGGCGGTTTGCTTTGGAACAAACTGTATATTGCCTAGCGATGCTAAGTTTAGTGATGCCAAACCCAGAGAAGTTTTCATTGCTGCTTGCTTCTTAGTACCAATTATTCTTCTCGGCTGTTATCCCAAACTGGCAACGCAGCTATATGATGTGAAAACTGTAGCGGTGAACGCGCACGTCCGCCAATCTTATACTGAAATTGCACAAGGAAATCCGCAGATTTATGCTCAGGGATTTTTGTCTCCGAGAATTGGTAAGTCTGAAGTCGCGCCTGTTTTAGGTGTTGTTAAGTAACAAGTTTATTTCAATTTAGAATATAGCGATCGTTCTTATAAAAGTGCGATCGCTTTTTTTATTTAGAAGCGTAGGTTGGGTTTCCTGCGTCAACCCAACATCCAATTATTCACTACCAACACAACTATCCAATTTAATTCGACTATCTGCACCCCATTTGTAGGTTGGGTTGCGATGTGCTTAACCCAACCTCAAGGTATATTGCTGAAAGTCGGCTTTTCTGTATCAACCTAATCCACAAATCATCTGTCTGTGGATGTATAGTCAAAATACTGCTCTGACAGGTAATTTCTTCTAAGCTACGAGCAATATTAACTATTCAATTTAAAAGCAGCAGAGATACTTTAATGGTTGCAACTCCTCCTTCTCAACATTCCTCGGATCAATACGAAGTTACAGATGCTCAAGAAAAAATTGATTCTCTTGTCTCAGAACAAAAGCAAGATAATGAAATTGATTTAGAATTTCTCTACACGCGGGATATTGAATTTAGACAAGAAACTATCTATTTCTTGGTAGTTGATCGCTTCTTTGATGGTAATCTTGAAAATAGTGAAGGACCTAACCCAGAATTATACGATCCAGAAGGGCAAGATTGGGGTAAATACTGGGGCGGTGATTTACAGGGAATTATTGATAAGCTGGATTATTTGAAAAATATGGGAGTAACGGCAATCTGGCTTACTCCCTTATTTGAACAGGTAGAAGCTTTGTTTCTAGATCAAGCAGCTATTCACGGTTATTGGACTAAAGATTTTAAGCGCCTCAATCCCCGTTTTATTGGTAAGGATGAAGAACCATCTCTAAACAAAACTCAGGAAACTCGCAACACAACTTTTGATCGCTTGATTGAGGAGATGCACAAGCGGAAAATGAAGTTGATTCTGGATATTGTTTGCAACCATAGTAATCCAGATTTTAGTGGTAAGAAGGGTGAATTGTATGATGATGGGGTAAAAATTGCTGACTTTAATGATGATAAAAACAATTGGTATCACCACTACGGTATAGTTAACAATTGGGAAGATGAATGGCAGGTGCAAAACTGCGAATTGTCAGGTTTAGCGACTTTTAACGAGAATAATAACGAGTACCGCGAATATATTAAGTCTGCGATTAAACAATGGTTGGATCGTGGTGTGGATGCTTTGCGGGTTGATACTGTTAAGCATATGCCGATCTGGTTCTGGCAAGAGTTTACCGGAGATATGTATAAGCACAGACCAGATGTGTTTATTTTTGGTGAATGGATTTTTAGCAGTCCGTCTGACGATCAATCTGTGGAGTTTGTCAACGAGTCGGGTATGTCTATGCTCGATTTTGGGCTATGTGTAGCAATTAGGCAAGCTTTAGCTCAAGGTGCTGAGGGTGGTTTCCATGAAATTCAGAAGGTTTTTGATTTAGATTACCGCTATAAGAGTGCAACGGAATTAATCACTTTTATTGATAATCACGACATGGCGAGGTTCCAGAGTTTGAACCCAGATCCAGCTATGTTGAAGGTTGCGATCGCACTGATTATGACTTGTCGCGGTATCCCTTGCATCTACTACGGTACTGAGCAATATCTCCACAATGATACCAACGGCGGTGAAGATCCTTACAATCGTCCGATGATGGACAAGTGGGATAATGATACTGAAATTTATCGCACCATGCGATTATTAGCGGGTGTGCGTCGCTTAAATCCTGCGGTATCAATGGGTAGACATTGGCAGCAATATATTACTGCTGATGTTTATTGTTATGTTCGCCAGTATCGGGATTCAATCTGTTTTGTGGCATTGAATCGTGGTGGTGCAACTACACTCCCTGAAGTAATGACTTGTTTGCCAAATGGTGAACATACTTGCATTGTGACGCGCCGTAAATTTGAAGTAGTTGATGGGAAGATTTACAACTTAGAATTAGAAGAACGGGATGCGATCGTTTTGAGTCATGTCTGTGAACGAGTAAAAGCACAAACGATTGTACGGGCGCAACTCAACGGAGTTGAAACCCAACCTGGCGAGTGGGTGGTAGTGATTGGTGACTGTCCTGAACTTGGTAACTGGGATATTGCTAAAGGGTTTGTGTTGGAATATATCAACGACAGCACTTGGTTTGGTGAGATTCCATTTAATGAAAGTGCTGGTAACTTGATTACTTATAAATATGCCATTTTGCGAGAAGGTACTTCACCTTTGCGAGAAAATATAGTTCCTCGTCGTTGGTATGTCGCCAGTGAAGGTACTGTTAAGTGGCGCGATATCTGGGCATCTGGTAGAGAAGCGTAGTTGAATTGGGGGCGTAATGTCCCCAATCTTTTTTAAAGTAGCACAATTGTAAAGATAAGATAGCAGGTGCAATCTCATTCTCAATATTAAAGTATAAAAAGATAGAATATAAGGATATTATCTGTTTACAACAATTTATGCTTAACCTCGATTATGCAAATCTTATTAAGATTGTCCAGCCTTATAAAGTTGTAGGGCGTGAAGAAAATAGTGCATTTTTAAGTTGGTTCTTAGTAAACCTCTACAGATTAGACATCATTGCAGTTCAGAATATAGTTTGTGATGGACGTGGAGATAAAGGGATTGACGGAATCTATGTTAACGAGAATGAAGAATGTATAGATGTATTTCAATCAAAAACTGTACAGAACAGTAGTAAAACTTTAGGGGATACACAGCTTAAAGAGTTTGTGGGAAGCTTAAGGCAATTGGAGACTGCTGATGGAATAGATTCAATTATTTCAACAACAGGAAATACACAACTAAAAAATTTATTGATTGATTATCGAGATATTTTTATATCCTCTAAATATATAATTCGAGGTATGTTCGTTACAAATGCTAATAAGGATTCAAACGCCGAAAGTTTCTTACAATCTACGTCGGCAACAACCAATCTGGAGGTATGGGATAGAGATCTGATTGCTCAAATGTATATAAATAGTGAAAAGTCCATTCCAGCAACCTCAGAAATTGCTTTTGATGTTTTTGGATTTGATTATATTGATTATAACGTTGATAACATAGCAAGAGTAGTGCTTGCTCCCCTTTCTGCTGTGGATTTAGTTAACATGGAAGGTATTCATAATCAACAACTTTTTGATTTGAACTTAAGAAAAGATTTGGGCAAAACTAAAGTCAATAAAGATATAACTAACAGCATATCTAATTCTTCAGAACATAGTAATTTTATACTTTATCACAATGGAATAACGATTATTTGTGATAAGTTGGATACTTTAGAAAAAGACAAAATAAAAATTCAGGGGTATTCAGTAGTTAATGGATGTCAGACAGTATCCAGTTTATATGAAAATAGGGCTAGAGTTACTCAAGACTTGAGAATTTTAACTAGAATTATTCAAGTAGTTCAAAATCAAGTAGATCTTATATCTAAAATTACTTACAATAGTAATAATCAAAATGGTATTAAAGCACGAGATTTTAGATCTAATACCCCAACTCAGGTTAGACTTCAGCAAGAAGTTGCTCATAATTATCCAGGCTATTTTTATGAAATTAAGCGTGGAGATAATCCCAATCAGAGTATTGTTATAGAAAACACGCTTGCAGGACAAATTTTACTTTCCTTTGACCTGAAACGACCTTGGGCGGTTCAAAACTTTAACAAAATTTTTGATGATTCGCATCAAGAAATTTTTGCCCGTCCTGAAGTAACTGGAGGAAGAATTGTTGTTTTATTCGATTTGTATAAAGAAATAGAGAAAGACTTATGTAAAATTGAACCTCCGTTATTTAGAAGTTACCAAGTAACTAAATTTTTTCTTCTTTACCTTCTGTCTGAAGTTATGGCTGATAATGAAGTAGGAAAAGATTTTTGTAGGAAACCTGAAAAATATTATAAAACTGCTAATCACAAGGCAAATCTGTTAGAGTGTATTCATGTAATTTTGGGGGACTTAATTATTGATCTCAATGGAGAATTTGAGGAAGAAGGGGGAGAAAATTTCGACTTTAAGTCAACTTTTAAAGCTCCAAATCTATTACGTAATTTAACTAACAAAGTGATTAATTCACACAAAAAGCTGATTGCGCGTGGGCGTGTTGAATCATTTTCACAGTTGTGGGAAAAATTAGCGAATCAAGAGCAACAAAAAACTTAATATTAGTTATTTTATATCGAAAAACATACTCAACAGTTAAATCTAATGTGAGGAATTTATGGAATTGGATCGCATAACCAGCAACCCAAATAAAATGAATGGACAACCTTGTATTCGAGATCTGCGCCTAACGGTGCGACGGGTGATTGAGTTGCTGGCGACATATCCCAACCGAGAAGAATTGCGCCAGGAATTTCCACAAATTGAAGATGAGGATATTCAACAAGCTCTAATATATGCTTCCACATATCTAGATGACCGTGTTATAGAACTGCCACCAACCTATGAAACTGTTGCTTGATCAAGGTTTACCACCTTCTACAGCATTGCTCTTACGCGAGGCAGGTATTGATACAATTCATGTTGCTGAAATTAAGTTATCAGCAGCAGAGGATACAGAGATTATTGAGAAAGCAAAAGAACAAGGGCGCGTAGTTATTACCCTTGATGCAGATTTTCATGCTTTGTTAGCTTTAAGTGAAGCAACTTCTCCCTCAGTTATTCGCATCCGCATTGAAAGATTACGCGCTCAAGCTTTGGCTAACTTGTTAATCACCGTCATGGCTGAATGCGAAGCAGATTTAGAACAAGGTGCAGTTGTTACAGTTGAAGCAAGTCGCATTCGTGTTCGCCGTTTACCATTAATAACTTAGAAGTGCGATCGCACGTTGTACCAACCCATGAAAATGCTACACATCCGCATTTAAAACGCATGAAAATTTATTTGACTAAAGGTTCTAGTCTGGCTAAAACTTCATCAACCCATTCTAGAGGAGCTTTTTCTACAAAATCAGCTTTTCTGGCATCACAGTCAATTGTTCTAATCTGATCAACTAAAACGACTCCAGAGGTTTTCATTGACGTTGGTAATTCAACTTCAAATGGCCATCCTTTTTGACGGTTCGTAATCGGACAAATCAAAACTAATTTAGAGATTTGGTTATAAGCCGCAGGAGAGATGACAACAGCAGGACGATAACCTGCTTGCTCGCTACCTGTTCTCGGATTTAGTTGTACCTGAATGATATCTCCACGTTCAGGAACACGCCCTGCAATCTTTACCAAGTTTCTTCTCCCACAGCTTCTCCCCACTCCATCTCATCATGTTGCATATCAGGAGTGATGTTTTCAAGCAACTGCTCTAAGCGGTACTTGGGTTTTACGGGAGACAGAACCAACCGATTGTCTTCAATTGTAATTGAAACTATTGTTCCTTCAGTCCATTCAACCTGTTGCACAAGCGTTTGCGGTAGTCGAAGTCCGAGGGAGTTTCCCCACCAACTGACTTTTTGGGTGAGCATAATTAACGTTTGGTTATGTATATACATTAAGTATACTAGCACCCAAAACCAGTTATAGCAATTAGCGATCGCAGAATCGGCTATTGATAGCTAATTTATCAATGACTATAACTGTGCAAAATGAAGTGCGATCGCAACTACCATCATAAAGAGCGATCGCACTCCCTACTAAATAACGAGCCATCCATCGCTACAATCGTCTTACAGAGAAATACCAAAATTTACTTCCATGTGCCAACTGCTAGGGATGAATTGCAATGTACCTACCGATATCTGCTTTTCATTTGAGGGATTTTCGGCGCGGGGAGGTAAAACTGATGAACATCAGGATGGTTGGGGGATTGCATTTTTTGAAGGCGTGGGATGTCGCCTCTTTATAGATGAGAAATCGTCTTCCACTTCACCTATTGCAGATTTGGTGCGAAAGTACCCGATCAAATCTACTAATGTAATTGCTCATATCCGCAAAGCAACCTTTGGCGCTGTTGCATTGGAAAATTGTCACCCGTTTCAGCGAGAGTTATGGGGTAAATATTGGATATTTGCACACAACGGCGATTTACCAGATTTTTATCCAGAAAGTGCAGGCTTTTATAATCCGGTTGGTCAAACCGATAGCGAACGCGCATTTTGCCTGATTCTCAATACTCTGCGCCAAAGATTTCCTGATGGTAAGCCACCTTTGGGAGAGCTTTATTCTGTCTTAAAAGAAATTACAGATGCGATCGCACTTAAAGGTACATTCAATTACCTGCTTTCCGATGGCGAACATCTTTTCGCTGACGGAATACTCAAAACAACGCTATAATGTAGTTTCAGGTTAGTTAAAGTAACTACCCACTACAAAATAAGTAAGGTTTGAGTCAGCATTATGAACAGCGCCAAAACACCAACGGGTAAGGGTTCTAAGGGTGCAGTAGGTCTTGAGAAGCTTAACGACAGAATCAGACTTAATCTACCGAGGCAGTGGTTCAACGGACAACAAAAACGGGTAAGTCTAGGCTTATCTTGGACTAAGGAAAATGTGACGTTTGCCGAGTCACTCGCAAAGCAGATGGAACTCGATTGGTTAAGCGGTCACTTTGATTTAACACTAGCTAAGTACCTACCGAGTAAGAAGCAACAATTAAACAACGTTGTAGACCTACCAGGTAAGCGTGCTGAGATGTCGTTACTTGAGTTGTGGGATAGGTGGTGTGAGTACCGTAAAAACAGTGGAATAAAAATTACAACCTACAAGATTACGTATTGTGTTCAGTATCGTAATTACATAAAGGATGCAGAAGAAGCGGTAGGTGACGACGTAATAGCTCAGTGCAACTGGCTGATAGAGAACAGAGGGAAAACCGCAGTTATAAACGCATTAACTCAACTCTCCTACGCTCACAACTGGGGAATTAAGCAAGGTTTTGTTAGCTCTAACCCGTATGAGGATTTAGTAACAGAGTTAAAGAAAAGTAAAGCAATTATAAAAGGTAATAAAAGAGATGAGGACGGTCACACTACCGATGATGAAACAGACGAGGAAAACGATAGACGGGCTTTTAGTTTAGATGAAGTGGAAGCGATTATAAACGCCTATGAGACAAGTAAGACTCATAGTTACTACACACCGCTAGTTAAGTTTCTGTTCTGGACTGGATGCCGTAGCGGTGAAGCTTGTGCGCTGCGCTGGAAACATATTAAACAAGGTCTTAGTGTCGTGAGTTTTAAAGACAGTTACAACAGTAAGATTAAAACTACAGGTGACACTAAGACCTACACTAATCGCATATTTCGCATAGCTGAAGGTGGCAAGCTTCACAAGCTACTTAAACAGTTGGAGAGCGAACGATTAGAACCTGAGAACTCTAACGAGTTGGTGTTTAAAGGTAAGACAGGTAAACAAGTAGCTTGGTTAAATTTCTTCAGAACTTGGAAAGGTGCAGGTGGTTACAAATCAATGATTAGTGAATTAATAGAGCAAGGCAAGGTTAAACAATATTTGAAGCCTTACGCTACCAGACACACATTTATCACTTATCAGATTAACAAAGGTATGTCAGCGCATACCGTAGCTGCATTAGTTGGTAACAGTGCTGATGTTATCTGGAAACATTATTTTGACGAGAGGGAAAAGGAAATACCAGCTTACGATTTTTAGCTCTGTTAACTAATTAACTTCTCACTCTCTACTGATAACAGTAGTGAGTTTTTTTTTACTTATATATCAACCTATATTTCACCTTGTTTGAACGTGCTTGATAGCGTATATATAAAATAGTTATACTTTTTAGTTTAACTTTTTTCTACAGACGCTATTAACTACTTAGTAACACACTACTTAAACAGCTTTATTAATCAGTTCTACTTATCTGCTTACAAAAAGCTACCAGTGTTAAACGCTTGGTTTATAGTTGTCGCTTACAAGGTGCGTAACCTCTGTAATGTGTCTTCAACGGCTAAGGTAAGTCAGAGGCAATCTACGGGCTTAACAGTGGTCGCGCGTACCGCTTAGTTGTTCAACGGGTATCAGATGCGCGTTGCTCAACTGAGTTGTTTTTAACGCACTGTCGATGGTAGATTTTGCGCTTAACCGTACTGTACTGTATTTTGTTATGGTACGATACAGTACATCTGTACTATACTGTAATTAGTACAGTACGGTATGGTATGACGAAAGAAGTAGCTAGTAAAGAACAGGTTTATGCAGCGTGTGAAATGCTGATTAGTAAAGATGAGAAGCTGACGCTCGACGGTATCAGGAAGCACATAGGCGGCGGTAGTAAGACAACTATCAACAAATGGTTTAAACAGTATAAAGACGAGTTTCCAAACAAAGTTTATGACGCTGCTAGAGTCATCCCTATGCCTGACATCGTTCAAGAGCAGTATCAAAAGCTTTGGGCGTTAACTTATGCAATGGCAGAAGACAAAGCAGAAAGTGATTACGTTAAAACATTAGAAGATGAGAATGGAGAATTGAAAGAAAAAAACTTGGAACTTGAACAGACAAAAGCTGAACTTAAACAGCTTAAAGAATCTTACGAAATGACCATGAAAATGCTTACTCAATCATATGAAGAGAATGGAAGACTTAAGCAAGCGATGGAGGAATTAAATAAACGAATTAAATAAAAAACCATCTAATAAGTAACTAGATGGTTAGTAAATACGGTATAAATGTTAGTTTAACCTATACCGTATCTTTATGCGTTATGTGGTGAGTAGTTAGTCACAAAATACAAAGCATTTGCTCATTTTTCTGCTTGCCAAGCTTTAGATAATAACTGCTGAAATCTGTTGTAACCAAGTGTTTTAAGTGGTTTTACAACATCATTTCGCAGTTTCTCTACAACGTACTCCTCATCAAATCGCACCTCGTACCAATCTTTAGGTAGACCGTCCTCATAGGGAACTGGCTTAACGTTGTGTTTTTTTGTTCCTCCACTTTCAGTTAGGAATCTAACGTCAATTGCGGCTCTGTATCTATTTCCTGGTAACTGTTTCCAAGTGATTTGTTTCTCTTGTGTTGTAGGTTTACAGTCTAAACAATCACTATCTGACAATCTTCTTAAACTGTGTCCTGTACTATTCCAGTTGTGACCTCTACAGCAGATTGAACCTAAGTAATACTTTTTGAGGTCGTAGCGTGGCATACTAAACGTTGCTCCTTTCGTTGATAGTTAACGGGAGTGAGAAGTCGTCTAGAAGTTGTGCTTGCTACACAATCTCTAGGCGCATATATTTAACCGTTGCTATCTTACCTTTTACTGTCGCACTTAAACTATTTTTTATTTATTTAATTAGTGTGTTACTTGGTAATTTACTAAGTGTGTCACTAACCTTTATAGGTCTATATACAAAGTAATCTATCAGTGACTTACCAGTAACTTACTGAGTAACATACCGTCTATTTTGTAATATTGTAGTATCCCTAAAACCCTTGTGGTTAAGCCAAACCTATGTAATTAAAGTTTAAGTGTTAGACCACGCAAGACGGGTAAAAATGTCTCTACGGTTCTACCAGTGACCGCTAACCGAATTAGTACAAATGTATTAACAGTACAAACGTACTAGCTAGGTTAGTAGAAGCGTATCTAAAAAAAAGTTAAACTAAAAAGTTAAACTTATTTCTACAGACGTTATCAACGGCTACCAGGATGACTATCGCTTCCTACAAAGCTTAGTAACACACCAGTAACCTACTAAGTAATCTACTGATAAATAACTTCTTGCCGTCGCTACAAATGACAAGCTATCTATATATCCTTATCTAGCTACTAACTACTCAATGAAGTCTAAATGAGTAAGCGAAAGTTGAACTATTCGACGGGAGAATAATGCTTCAATACATCGGTTGTAGTAAAGTTTGAGTAAGTGTAGGTGAGTGAGTGGCTGGAAGTACTGAGAATAGGCTCTTTTTAGGCGAACATCTTTTCGCTTACTGTTCCACGAAACTATGTTACGTGGTGCGAAAAGCTCCTTTTGCCGCAGCGCATTTAATTGATGCTGATATTACCGTTGATTTTCAGGAATTGACAACGCCGAGCGACAGAGTTGCAGTCATCGCCACACTTCCCTTAACTGATAACGAAGTTTGGACAACCTTTCAACCAGGAGAATTAATAGTTTTTCAGGATGGATTGCCTATTAATAATTTTAGTTAGAATTATAGCATAAAATATTCTAAATTTTATGTTTGAAACCATTATTTTTTTGCTCATCATTGGGCTAATAGTTACTGCAATTTTAATCAACCCTGTATTAATCAAACAACGGCGCAACAGAATAAAACAGCGCACATTCCCTCCTATTTGGAATGCGATCCTTGAAAATAATCTACCGATTTATTACAGTCTTTCTCCTGCTGAACGCAAGCGACTTCAGGGACATATCCAAGTATTTTTAGCAGAAAAACAATTTATTGGCTGTCAAGGATTACAGGTGACAGAAGAAATGAGAGTAATTATTGCTACTGTTGCTTGTTTACTTTTGTTGAATGAGCGAGGGAGTTATTTTTCAAAACTGCGATCAATTCTGGTTTACCCCAGTGCTTATTTTGTGAATGAAACAACTGCTATGGGAAATTATGTTGTTGAAGAAAGGCGTGTCGCCAGATTAGGTGAATCTTGGACAAATGATCAATTAGTATTATCTTGGGAACAGGTAAAACAAGATACTTATAACTGGAAAGATGGGCATAACGTTGTATTACATGAATTTGCCCATCAATTAGATCAAGAAGATGGTAAAGCTGAGGGTGTGCCTATTTTGCAAAAGAACTCAGACTATCAAATTTGGTCACAAGTTATGACAGAAGCATATCAACAACTGTGTAATGATCTACAATTAGGTGTAAAGACTGTATTAGATAGTTATGGTGCAACAAATCCCGCAGAATTTTTTGCTGTAGCTACAGAGACATTTTTTGAGAAACCCCAGCAATTACAGAAAAAGCATCCAGCACTTTATGAGCAGTTGCAAAGTTATTATCAATTAGATCCTGTGCAATGGCATTAAACAGTCTCGCCTTCTATGAACGACAATATTAAATCTTTGTAAACCAATTAGTATCAACTTCCACAGACTCAATCATCGTGATATTGACACCAAGCCTTAACTCTTTTAATCGTTGAACTAACTGCTCACCATCAATCAAATCAATTGGAGGTGCGCCATCTCGTGTTGCTTCTTTAATAGCATCTCTGGTAAATGTTCCAGTTGTAATGAATAAACCTTTATCAGTTCGTCCCTGCATTGCCCCACGAAAGTCTCTAATTTGACTAGCCGTAACTGATCCTTGATAACGCTTGCATTGGAACAGAACATGAAAGCTTAAAAAACCACTTATACGAGCAATACCTACGCCATCAATACCGCCATCGCCAGATTTCCCTGTAACCTGTACCTGTATAAAACCTGACTCACGTAATAAACGCTGTGCCAAACGCTCAAAAGCTGAGGGTTCCAGTGATAGCAGTATTTTGTGAAGTTGTTGATGCCACGCAAGCTCTTCTAAAGTTTCAATACCAACTGTTTCGTCTAAATGGTCTGCCTGTATAGTCTTATTTTTGTCGGCTTCTCGAACAGCCTTAACAATTTCTTTTGCATCGAGACTATCAATATTTATAGCTGTTGAAACTAAAGACCATATTCCGCGTGTTGAATTATCCAAAAGCCCATATTTTTTTAAATAAGTACGGCTCCAACCAAGCCGATACTCAACTTCACTTTGGGATGTACTACCATGCTTAATATCCAGCACTTCTTCAGATAAGTTGAGAAGTTGCAATACTTTGTCATAAATCTCTTCAGTAGTACCAGATCCACCCAAAATTTTTAGAGCCTGAATTGTCGGCAAAAGCATGGAATCAAATGTAGGGACTGAAGAGCCAGATCGTTTCATGTAAAAACTGTTGAGTCTGCTCAACCTACTTTAAGCCATCCAAACACAACTTACTTCCGTTTTACCTTCGCTGCCCTCGACTCAATTGTAAATGCTGGGATATCTTGCAGTTCAGTTTCACTGAGACTGTATTGTTCACAAACCAAACTTAGACGACTACCATTCGTTTTAACAGCATTGACAGAATGAGTTAAATCGCCCTGAAAATATACAAGTGTATTAACTTGTGGCTTAATCTGCCCAACTTGCTGTTTAGGAGAGCGTAACACTAATTCTCCCCCTTGCAGGTTTGACGGTACTTGCACATACAGCACACTCACAACTAAGGGAGGCTCAATAGTTTTGCAATAAGACCGCAATGAGCGATCGATATGTGGATCGACGCGCGAACCTTCTTGGAGTACAAGAGGATTGAGGTAGAAAGCATTGCAATTAGGCTGTAACGCTTTCTCTATATAAGGTTTGAAAAAGGGGAACCGCTTTTCTACTTCGGCAATTTGCGATCGCTGAAACACTACTGAAAAACCTTTTGTGCCAACGAAGTCACGATTTAGGTTATTGATAGCTAGATAAGAACACGCCAGAATCTCTCCTCGCAAGTCGTTGAGGTAACTGATGGGGAAGGCGTTGGAATGCTGATGATAGTATTTCAAGGAATTTAACAGGCGTAGCGACAGTAGATCAATCCACAGGATTACATTATGCCTGAAGGCTAATAGTTATCCTTAATTTGAGACTGAATTTGCTATGGACGGGAAAAGCACGTGGATCAGTTATTTAATATACATACTTTAATTGAAATCTTGCTAGGGATTAGTTTAAGTGCAGCATCAGGCTTTCGAGTTTTTGTGCCTTTGCTGGCGCTGAGTACTGCTGCTGTATTTGGTCATATAGATTTGCCAACTAATTTTGATTGGATTGAAAACTCCCAAGCATTAGCTGTATTTGCTGTAGCCTCTGTATTAGAAATAGGAGGTTATTACATTCCTTTATTTGATCATCTTTTAGATGTGGCTGCAACACCTGCCTCTATTCTTGTCGGCACTATTATCACAGCTTCCTTAGCCCCCGATATGAATCCTTTGGCGCAGTGGACATTGGCATTGGTAGCAGGTGGAGGCACTGCTGGTATTACTAAAGGGTTTATGAATCTATTCAGGGCAACTTCTACAGCAACTTCTGGGGGATTAGGCAATCCTGTAGTAGCAACGATTGAGCTAGTTGCCGCGATCGCACTATCACTATTAGCATTAACCTTACCAGTTGTAGCTGGCATTGCAGTTATTGGTCTGTTGGCGATCGCTATTTCCAAACTCTGGCAATTCTTCTCTCGCTTCCTATTGACAAATTCACCAAACAATTTATCTCAATAGATAGATAAATTGGTAGTAATTATTGCCTATTTGAACATAGAACCATTCTAGAGATCTGCCATGTATGTCTCTAGAATGGTTTTATGTTCACGTTTAATTGGGCAATACCAGCTAATTAATTCTGAAATGAAATATTTCTTAATCATAAACTAGAGTCATACACCATTAATTGTAAAGTTTAGTTTAATAACGATCCGAACTGAAAAATTATAGTATTCTGATAGTAGAAGCTAATAAGCTTACTAAGTCAAAAATTAATTGTTCAGTCCCAATAAAAAAGGAGGTTCAACATAGTTTCCTCGCTCAAGTTATTGGCTCTAATTGCAAATAATTCAAACCATCTTCTTGATATTTCCTATTCTATTTAATTGGGAGATATGTAGCTGATAAGTTAATATTGCAGTTCTTGAAAAGGCGCATTTGATCAGCACAACTCCAATAAAAATCAACCAATACTAGGAAGTAATTCTCGGAAAATGTTTTGGATAGTGAAGAGTCTAGTTTATAATCAACAGGAGGTTAAACAATCGGTTCCTCAGTAGATTTGTTAGACAGAATTGCAGCCAAATCCAAGCATAGTCTTGATGTTTCCTCTTTAACTGAATAGGGAGTATTGTAGCTGAGAAAGTTAAACTGACTCAATCCTTAAAGGAAGTCTTTAATCAGCACAACTCTAAGAAAACTCAACCAATATTAGGAAATAATTCCAATTGACTATTTTGGATAGTAGAAACTCTAGTCCATAATCAATAGGAGGTTAAACAATAGATTCCTCAGTAGATGTGTTAGAGCAAGTTACAACAAAATCCAAGTCTACTCTTGATATTTTCTCTTGAAATAAAAAGAGAGCAATGTAGCTGGTAAGTTAGTCTAGGTTAATCCTCAAAGGAAGCCTTTAATCAGCGCAACTCTAAGTAAACTCAATCAATATTTGAGAATGATTTCAAGAGAATGGTTTGGAAAGTGAATTGTTTAGTTACGAATCAGCAAAAGTCTCAACAGAGATTTATCGGTACATTTGTTTACTTCAATTGCAACAGCATCCAAGCAGGTTATTAATATTTCCTCTTTTTCGCAGTGAGTTCTGTAACTGAATCATTGACTTGAATTAATTCTCCCCAAGTTTTTGATCAATGCAACTCCAAATAAATCCAACATGGATGAGGAAATAATTTGAAATAACTGTTTTGGGTGCTGTTGTTGTTTTAAATATAGGGAGGAGAGAGGGGTTAAAAAAATTCTTGTTGGGGTTATTTACTCTGTAAGTAAATACTCATGGTTGTAAGAGTGCATAAGTCAATAGACTGAGCTTTGATTAATAAAAAAGTATTGTTTCTAAGCTTTGAGTTAATATCCAATTTTTTAAGTCATAACTTAACATTCAAAACTTTGAGTGATGAAATCTAGGGATTTGCTGCGGCAAAAGTATTACATTGAGCAGGTTGTCCGGTTTGAATACCTCGCTTAAACCAACGGACTCGCTGTGCTGAACTACCGTGTGTAAAAGAATCGGGGACAATTTGCCCAGTTGACTGACTTTGCAAGCGATCGTCTCCAATACTACTAGCAGCATTTAATGCTTCATCAACATCTCCTGTTTCAAGGATTTGTCGTGCTTTATTAGCATGGTTTGCCCAAACGCCTGCAAAACAGTCTGCTTGTAACTCTAACCGGACTGAAAGTTGATTTGCTTCTGTGCGACTAACTTGACGTTGGAGTGTCTGAACCTTTTTAGAAATTCCCATTAAATTTTGAACATGATGCCCAACTTCGTGAGCAACTACATACGCTTGGGCAAAGTCTCCAGGCGCGTTGTATTTATATTTCAAATCCTGATAAAACTTTAAGTCAATGTAGACTTTTTGATCGCGGGGGCAATAAAAAGGTCCAACTGCTGAATTTGCAGAACCGCAAGCAGACCGTACTGCATTTGAAAAAATCACTAATTTGGGTTCGACGTAATTTTGTCCCGTCTGCCGAAATAAGTTAGTCCAGGTATCTTCGGTATCTGCGAGGACGACTGAAACGAAATCAGCCATGCGATCGCTTGCACCATCTTGTCGTGTTTGAGGCGCTTGCTGTGAAGTGCGATCGCTCTCGACTTGTCCCTGTTGTAATATCACGCTGGGGTCGCCTCCCAACAAGGTAACGATCAGCGCCAGAACAATTGTCCCTATTCCACCCCCCACGACAGGAGCCGAAATTCCACCAGATCCGCGCCTATCCTCAACATTACTGCTTCGACGACCTAATTCCCAGCGCATAACCCCAAGTCTCCAACTACTCAATCTGGTAGAAGTTAGCAAGGCGCTATCCGGCTCAAGCTATACTTTCCACAGTCCACCCAAAATCTTAGTTAATTTCTTTGTGTAATACCTCTATCAGAGGGACAGCAAGGGTTTGATAAATAGTCCTACTTAGGGAAGGCTATCAAGAGATTTTTCGCATAAGTCGAATTTTAGGAAATTAACCACAGATGATTTAACTTATTTTTGCTCATTAGTCTAATGAAATTAGCAATTAATGAAACAAGCGATCGCACCTTAAATCCTCTTCTCCACGAAAGCGCGAATTTCATCACGACTCAATTCAATTGGATTATTACGGTTGTGAGTATGGTCAAGAATTTTATTCAAATCATCAAATTGAATGCCGTAATCTCCCAATTTTGGCAAGTTTAATTGTTCTGTCCACTCTTCTAAAATTGCTACGAGTGCATCGCAGTAATATACATTTGATTTACCGGATTCTTTAGATAAAAGTTGTCCTAACCGCGCCATTTTTGCAACGGCTGGACTATCAGGTTGACGAAGTTGCAACGCTTGCCAATTAGCGCGAACTGCTGCTGCCATTAACGTACCGCAGATTACTCCATGTGGAACTGGGAAAAATCCCCCAATGGGAGATGCTAAACCATGCACAATCCCTAATCCAGCATTCGCTAAAGCAATTCCAGAACAAAGAGAGGCGTAAGCCATACCTTCGCGTACTGATATATCTTCTGCACCTTCACCGCAAGCTAATAAAAGATTATCTGCGATCGCTTCTAATCCACTCAGGGCGATCGCATCACTTAGCGGTGAAGCAGTAGGAGATAAATAAGGTTCTAGCAGTTGCGTAAAAGCATCCATTCCGCAAGCTGCGGTAATGTGACGCGGACAAGAAGTTAACAGCTTGCCATCAACAATTACAGCATCAGGAATAAAATTATCGTGGCGCAAAGATTTTTTATAGCCGTTTTCCCCCACTTCACTAATCACGGCATTTTTAGTAACTTCTCCCCCTGTACCAGAAGTTGTCGGGATGGCAATATAGGGAACTTTCACCCCACTATGGGGAATATTGCGCCCTACACCTTCTAAATGGTCAAAAATGGAATTATTGTGAGGTAGCATTGCTGCGATCGCTTTACCTGCATCGATCGCACTACCGCCACCAATACCCACAACTACATCTATTGCAGATTGACGATATTCTGCACAAATGCGATCGATTTCTGAAGTAGTGGGTTCTCCTGCACAGATAACTCTGTGGTAAGTAATACTAGATGCTGATAATAGGGATGCGATCGCATCAAGTTGACCGGAACCTTCTAGAGATTTTCCACCCGTCACCAATAAAACTGTTTTACCATTAAACTCACCAATCAACTTTGGTAACTGTTGCAACTTCCCAGTACCAAAGTGAATCGGCGGAACCTTAGCGAAGAAAAAAGCAGTGATAACCATTGAGCTAAATTAGTTAAGGAGCAATGACACTATAGGGAATTCCTTTACGAGGTTCAGCCATCCAAGGTGCTACAGTATCCCGCCAAGTTAAATAATGCTCAGTTTGCTTGTGTGCTGCGGCTCCCTCATCAGATTGATATGCTTCATACAAAATAAACTTGCTAGGATCTCCCTGATCTTGAAGAATATCAAAGCGCATATTTTGCGGTTCTTTAATCGAATTTTCGTGGTTGATTTTAGTTGCTTTAATAAAGTCTTCAATGTGTTCTGGTTTAACCCAAACATGAACGCAGGTAACAATCATTAAATCCCTCCCTTAATTCCTTATGCAAGTTATTTTAACTGATTGACGGATACTCTTAACTAATTTAATTTTTCACCTCTCACCTACAATGAGAGTGACTTTAAATATTCCCCCTTCCCTACTAGGGAAGAAGGCTAGGGGGTTAGGTTTAATTAGATTTACATATTTATCACTATCAAAGCTAAACCTATTAGCATAAAAACCTTAGTAATGCAAATAAACTACTGTAGCTTAAATCCCTTAGCTGCTAATTGCTGACGCAGACTTTGAATCATTACATAATCAAGAGTATTCTCACCACGATTAGCACTAAGCTGGCGTTGTTTTTCAACATATTGACTACGTTTTTGAGATAAGTCGCGGATCGTTTCTTTAATAGTCTCTCTTTCCGCTTTCTTGGCTGCTACATATGCTTGCTTTTGAGCTAAAGTCATACCCTGCATAGCTTTCGGTAAAGCCTCGTTTGATAATTTATCCCAGGTAACTCGTCCCTGATCAAGAGCATCGATCAAGTCCCAAGAAGCATTGTTATAATATGTAGAAACTTTAGAACTACCGCGCGTAACTAAATTTGCGCCTGAATTACTATCTTCAACAGCCTGACGTTGTTGCCCAACCTCTCCTTCTGAACCATAAGGAATGTAGGTTTGATTAAGTTTAGTATTCAAAGTAGCAATTTGCTCATCGTAAGGTGACTTAACAAATTCAATCTTTTGATCTTGGTTAATATTGAAATTGCTACCTTTCCCTAAATTAGCTCCTGAAACCCAAAGTTTTCGCTCCTCACTTTCTGCTGACTCGCAATAGATAGTATTAATTAATGTATCTTTATTAACAGCCAGATTAACCGCTTCACTCCACAGTACAGGACCTTGATCGAATGGTTCATTACCTGCAATAAAAACAACGCGAAAATCTTCCTTATCCTTGCTCCAATTTAATTGTTGTACAGCCGAACGAATTACCCAACCCGCATATTCTTCACCGCCTTTGGTTTGAATACTAAATAGTTTTTCGGAAACCCGATCTAATTCCGGAGTAAAATTAGTTAGGAGCCTCACATAACCTTCAGAAGAAGGTAAGGTATCATTTCCATAATGGTATAAAGCAACTTCTAATTGTGGGACTTCGCCATTTTTGGTTACTTTTGTTAAATTATTAACAATTTGCCAAAGTTGAGTACGAGTTTGATCGATCAACCCATCCATGCTATTACTGGAATCTAAAAGGATAGCAATTTGAATTTTAGCTTTAGCAAAAGCCTTAGTGGGAAAACATAATATGCTTAATGCTAGGGTTGTTGCGAATAGAATGCGGGTAAGTTTCAGCATGGTTATAATTTATATATCAAACATGGTTTTATGCTAATCTAAATTTAATTTATCCGCTATATCTTAATTATTCTGTATTAATAACAAAACTTAAAACTGGAACAGTTGCCGGGTTCCCCGCTCATTCGCTTACTATCATCAATTTAGAGATGGCATTCGCCGAAGTAGGATTTGCACATTTTATTGTTACAGGAAGCAATTGTTTGATTGCAGTTGAATTGGGATATGAGTTTGCACAACACATTACAGATTCGCGCATACTTGGTTAGCAATAAACTGTGATATCTTGACCACATTTATCTACCAGATAGCACAAAGACTGGAAGCGAAGACTAACCAGTTGTTCGTATAACGGGTTTAGCTTGCATAGTGGTGGAATATGAAAAACGTTGTAACCAAATATTTTGATATCTCGTTCAAAAGGACATTGCGCTGGAATGAGTCTGCAAAGCAACTGAGCTATTTTCGGGTCATTAATTTCTATGTTTTCCAACCACTGACGTACAGGATGTAGTAGGTCAATACTATAACTGCTGTTCGTTAAACTAATCATCTGTTTAATCTCTTCTTACTATCTTCTCTAGTTATTACTAGGTTTAAGAAGATAAAAATATGCAGCCAGAGGCAAGCTAATTACTTAGAAGTAATTTAAAAATGGATCTATAGAATCTATGGGGAATGCGTTACAGCAGTTACTTTCTCTGGTAATCTCGTATAGAGCTATACCAACTTGCACCCAAAAAGATAATTAGATCTAGAAGTTACGCACCGTGCCTGAAATCTAGATCCCCTCTAGCCCCCCTTAAAAAGGGGGGAACATTCAAAGTCCCCCTTTTTAAGGGGGATTTAGGGGTATCTCTGCGTAAGTACTAAAATTAATGGATTAATGGGGGTGAGTAAGTTACTCCTCATCCCGTAACTCTAATCAATGGGTTAATTTGATCAATGCAGCTTAGAGTTAAAATTACCTCCGTGATGGTGCATTTACTTGTAACCGGAATGTTCGGGAAATTTGTTGCTGTGCATGAATCTATGTGTAGCTTAATCTAGGGTAACTACCCTTTTGCAAATTCCTTTTTCATCTAACGCAACTTGCAATTGATTCATGTTATTAAAAATCCGTCCCAGCAGACGAGTACACAGATTTTCTAAAACTCGTCATTATCAAAGCAAATTGTTTGTTTGGCTAGTGCCGCTACTAGCCATTCTACTATGGCTGGGTTATAAGGAAATTAAAAGTTATTTTGTACAACCTCAAGTAATTTTTGTTTTAGGTGGGGAGCCATTGCGAGAGCAATTTGCGGCTAAATTTGCTCGTCAGCACCCTAATATACCAATCTGGGTTTCTGGAGGTACGCCAGAGGGATATGCCAAAAGAGTCTTTACTAAAGCTGGGATCAACTGGAATCGGGTACACCTAGACTATCAAGCTGTAGATACTGTAACTAATTTCACTACTGTTGTAGAGCGATTTCAAGCTAAAGGAATTAACAACGTTTACTTAATTACCTCTGACGATCATATGCTACGCGCTCGGATTATAGGTGAAGTTGTTTTTGGTAGCAGAGGAATTACTATTAAACCAGTATCGGTCAATACAGGGCGATCGCCTGAATCTGTTGAGAAATCTGTGCGTGATGGAGCCAGAGCAGTTGTGTGGTGGGCTACTGGCTATACTGGTGCTACCATTGCTCGTAAGTTAAAACAGCCTAAAAATTAAGCTGAAATTTCTTGGACTAGCACATAAGGTTGCACAATTAAAGCATGAAATCGCTTTGTGCGATCGCTATTCCAAACTGCCATCTGCTCTACTGATGGTTTAGCGATCAGTTGTTCCCCTATCCAATGTTGTATAGAAGTAACATTATCATTGGCGATCGCAACACCAACATCTATCAAGTCTAAACCTTCAGCAACAACTACCACTACATCACGCTGTACGTGCTGTTTAAGCCAATCCCACTCAGCTTGATCAACTGCGTCTGCTAATTCTGCTCTTAAATTCGACATTTTCTTAAATTAATCTTTAATTTCAGCCTATATAAATTTTTATATTGATCTGTCTCACACTTATATTTAAATTACTTATGATTCTGCCTTCATTTCATCAATCTCAAACAAGCTTACAACTACACCAGTAATTGGAATAGCAATAAAAACTCCTAACAAACCTGCTACTTTAGCGCCTACTAATAAAGCAAAAAATACCACTACAGGGTTAATATTCAGCGAAGTTTGCATAATTCTAGGAGCAATAAAATTATCTTGAACTTGCTGAATAATTATACAAGCTATCAACACTGTAACTGCCAACCAAACCTTTTGAGATAAAACAATTAAAAATATTATTCCCACTCCTAATGTTGCACCTATACCTGGAATAACATCAAACACCCCCGCAATTATTGCTAATAATAATGGAAAAGGTACTCGCAAAATTATAAATACCACAAATGTTGTTGTAGTCAGAAATAGGCACAACAGCATCTGACCTCTAAAAAACCCTAAAAAGTTTCGCTTAATTAAATAATTAAATCTTTTTTGTAACCTCTCAGGAATTATCTTCAAAATCAAAATCCATAGTCGTTCTCCATCCAATAACATAAACAAAGCAACAACTGCAATTAAAATTAAATTTAAGAAATTAGCAAAAAATATCTGTAAAGTTGCCAAGCTATAACCAATTCCTACGCCCAAACCTGCTACAACTTGATCTCGCCATTGCTCCGGTGTCGCGGTCAAGTTCACTCTAATATTACGAGCTTGCAGAAAATTTTCTAATCTTTCTATAACTGGTACTAAAGAATTTACAAAAGTTGTTAAGCTTTCAACTAATTGTTGACCTTGCGAAACAACAGTTATACCTACTGAAAGTGTCAAACCAATTATCATAGCCATACCAAGGAAATACACCAGGGCAACAGCTAATCCATGCGGTAAATAACGATTCAGCCAGCGTACAGGATAACTTAGTAAAAAAGCTAAAATCCCTGCAAAGGTAAAAATAACAATAACTACTTGAAAATAATCTAAAAGTTGTACCAACGCCCAACCACAGGCAAATAGTAGCAAGAATCTAATCAACGTTGAATTGTTGAGACGATCCCAAATATAATCTGTTGGTCGCTCATTCATAAGTTAATAAACATTTAAGTTGCATATTTTTATACTGATTAAACCGTCAAATCTAGAGGCAAAAAGCTACATCTAACTTAACGTCCCAAATCGTGCATAGCATTAATCACGTCTGCACATTTTTGAGTTACCGCCTCTAATTCATCACGTTTACTGGATTTTGGTGCAGGAATTAACTCACCGATCCTAACTGTAATTGGCACTTTCTGGGGGATTGCAGAACCTTTTTTGAGAATTTTCTCCGTCCCCCATAAACTAACAGGTAATAATGGCGCGTTTGCTTTTGCAGCAATCATCGTCGCGCCCAATTTAGGAGAGTAAATCCGCGCATCTTGTGTGCGAGTTCCTTCTAAAAATATTCCTGCTGCCCACCCAGCTTCTATAGAAGCTAGGGCGGCACGAATGGCACTGCGATCGGCAGATCCCCGTTTCACGGGATAAGCACCGTAAAGCGTAATTGCTTGCTTTAAAATTGGAACTTGAAATAGTTCTTCCTTTGCCATATAAGCTACTGGACGACCCACACAACTAGATAAAATGAGTGGGTCAAAGTCACTAGCATGATTGCTAACTACCAGCAGTGGACCTTGCGTTGGCACGTTTTCAGCCCCATAAACTTGCGCGTTAAAGTAAACGCGCAACGCGGGGACAATTATTGACCACTTAAACGCGCGGTACAATACCAAGCTGACAAAAGGTTCCCGACTTCTGCTAGGTTCAATTGGCTGCATAACTGATGGCAAGCTGTAAGTCAGCAGCGTTACTAACGTTTTCCAAGTTTATATCAGGGTGAGAGCGTTTAATCAAGCCAGTTAATACTTTACCTGGTCCAATTTCTACGACATTACTAATATTTTCTACTGGCAATTGTTGACAAATTTCTCGCCAACGAACAGAACCCGTCATCTGACGCTTAATTTGTTCCTTCAAAACGTCGCCTTTTACAGCAGGTAGAGGTTCTACATTAGAAAGTACTGGCACTTGCGCGTCTGCAAATGGCACAGATGCCAACAAGTTCTCATACTCGGCGGCGGCTGTTGCCATAAACGGAGAATGAAAAGCTCCTGATACGTTTAAAGTTAGATGACGCTTGGGCTTTACTTGATCGATTACTGATTGTGTAGCTTCTGGTGTACCAGAAATCACAACTTGACCATCACTATTGTCATTAGCTAAAACTACATCGGGTGTTTGGGCGATCGCATTTTCTAACTTTTCTCTATCAAACCGCATCACGGCGATCATCATTCCGCCAGTAACTTGATCCATTAATTCTGCCCGTTGCTTAACTAAGCGTAAGCCAGACTCGAAATCAAACACACCAGCAGCATATAAAGCCACATACTCTCCCAAACTGTGACCAGCAACTAAGTCGGGCTGACGACCTTGCTGCCGCATCAAATCAACTAGAATACTTTCTACAACATAAAGGCAAGGCTGCGTATAAAGAGTGCGCGATAACTTTTCTTCTGCTTGACAAATTTCTGATATAGACCAGCCTAAAATTTCCTCAGCTTGCTTAAACTTAATTTTTGCTGCCGATAAGTCTAGCAAGTCGATTCCCATTCCAATTGCCTGAGAACCTTGTCCAGGAAATACCCATGCAGTTTTAGTCATTAGTCACCCGTAATTGTTTATTAGTTATTCTTAAAAAATTGCTCAATTTGAAATTTTCTAACAAAATTCCCAAATTTAAACAATCGCTAACAAGAAGTAAACGGTTAATAACTTAAACGCCGTTGCGTCTAAAATTCTAATTTACTCCCAACTCCTCACTCCTCATCCCACACTCCGCGCCGTTGCGCTAACACTCCTCACTCCTCACCCCACACTCCGCGCCGCTACGCTAACACTCCTCATTCCTGCCCCATTTAAAAATGGCTGCCCCCCAGCTAAGTCCAGCACCAAAACCGGAAGCGGCAATTATATCTCCATGTTTAATTTTCCCTTCCTGCACTGCTTCATCAATGGCGATAGGAATAGAGGCGGCAGAAGTATTGCCATAAAGGGCAAGATTACTGATTACCTTGTCGTTAGGTATTTTCATGCGTTGGGCAACTGCATCGAGAATTCGTTGATTAGCTTGATGTAACACTAACCAGTCGATTTGGTCAACAGTAATTTCAGCCCGAAATAAAGCTTTTTCAATTACTTCTGGGACTTTTTGAACAGCGAAGCGATAAACTTCTTTGCCGTTCATAGTAATTGGCTGATAAGTGCCATGACCAATGGCAACGCCATCGACTAACTCTTTGGGTTGTGCCTGGTATGCTAGGTTAAGGCAATTGTTTTGAGTGCCATCACTACGGAGTTCAAATCCTAACAAGCGATCGCTTTCATTCGCCTGTAACACGACAGCGCCAGCGCCATCCCCAAATAATACACAAGTACCGCGATCCGACCAATCTACCCAACGCGACAGAATATCTGCCCCAATTAGCAGAACGTTTTGATAAACGCCAGTGCGGATATACTGAGCAGCAGTAACCAATCCAAACACAAAACCAGAGCAAGCAGCAGTTAAATCAAATGCTACGGCTCTATGTGCGCCTAATTCTGCCTGAATTTTACAGGCAGTACCAAACAAATCATCTGCTGTGGAAGTAGCCAAAATGATCAGATCTAAATCACTTGGTGTAATTCCAGCCATAGCGATCGCTTTTTGAGCAGCAACAGATGCCAGAGCAGTTAACGAGTCTTGGTTTGTTGCCAATCGTCGCTGCCGAATCCCTGTGCGTGTGCTAATCCACTCATCGGATGTATCCACAACCTGCGTCAGCTTTTGATTATCCACAATCTCTGCTGGCGCAGCCGAGCCACTTCCTGTAATGGCAATACCTACCCCTGATGGTTTCAACAATATTAATCTCCGTCAGTTGCTTGGGCAGCAGCGATTCTTGTCTGTGACTGAATTCGCTCTAAAACTTCGTTATCAACAGCTTCTTTAGCAATCCGAATTGCATTAAAAATTGATGGCGCTTGGGAACTACCATGAGTGATGATACAAATACCTTCAACTCCCAACAGTAAAGCACCGCCATGTTCGGCGTGGTCAAACCGTTGTTTAATTCGCTCCAAATTAGGTTTTAACAAAGCTGTACCAACCTTGCCATGTAGTCCTTTTGGTAACTCTTCCTTCAGGATTTGTACCATTACACCGCCAACGGCTTCAGCAAATTTCAGCAAGATGTTACCCACAAAGCCATCGCAGACAATTACATCAAATTGCCCAGAAAGTACATCCCGCCCTTCAGCATTACCTAAAAAAGTAATATTGGGATTTTCTTCCAGCTTTTGGTAAGTGCGAAGAGCCGCATCGTTGCCTTTAGAAGGTTCTTCACCAATATTGAGTAATCCTACTTTCGGAGTATCAACACCCAGCACGTACTGGCTATAAATTGATCCCATGAAAGCAAATTGTTCTAAAAACTTGGGGCGGCAGTCTACATTTGCGCCGACATCAAGTATTAGCACCGACTTACTCGGTACGATTGTTGGTAATACAGCACCAATTGCTGGTCGATCAATTCCTGGTAATCTACCTAGTCGCAGGAGGGCTGCTGCCATTGCTGCTCCCGAATGTCCTGCTGACACTACGGCATCTGCCTGCTTCTTCTTTACCAGTTGCATTGCCACATTAATCGAAGCCTTCGGCTTACGCCTTAAAGCACTCAAAGGCTCCTCTTCCATCTCAATCGTCCCCTCAGCAGGAACAATTTCTATGTGATGAGAACTGTTATGTTGCTTGAGTGAGGCTTCAATTTGCTGGGGGTCTCCCACCAATAAAACCTCGACATCCAGTTCTTCCTGAGCCCTAATCGCTCCAGCAACGATTTCGGCAGGGGCGTGATCCCCACCCATAGCGTCAATTGCGATTCTTGCGCGAGTTGATGCCATTGATCAAAGTTATAGAAACACTACAAATTCTACCAGAAGCTTTAGACAAAATTACCTATTGTTGGTCAGTTATTAGCTAACTTTCGTGTTTGCATTGCTGCTTAAATTAAAAGAAGTTTGAATCTTCAACAAATTTATTCTGACTACTGAATTGTTCTTGAATTAATGCCATGCTGCAACTGTTTAGCTCTGGATTGCTCTCTCTTTGGCTGGAAAATGCTGGGGTGAATGCCAAGATAAATCCCTCAACCTTGCTTACTTGGCAAGGTGTTCCTGTATTTATGCTACCAAAAGCTACCGAGCCAAGTGTGGAAAATACCCTGCGGCAATATTTACAGCAATTAACAGCACAAGGAATGCTGACAGCAAATCAAGGTATTTGGATTCAGTCAGGGTCAACACTGTTAATTAACCATCAGGGTACAGTACCACTGCCAGCAGCTTCTTTAACAAAAACTGCGACGACTTTAGCTGCTTTGGAAACATGGGGAACAAAACACCAATTTGAAACTTTAATTAGTGCTACAGGTCCGATTAATAATGGGGTTCTTCAGGGAGATTTAGTAATTACTGGCGTTGGCGATCCTTTCTTTGTCTGGGAAGAAGCGATCGCACTGGGCAATTCCCTCAATCAAATAGGCATCCGACAGGTGACTGGTAAGTTGGTCATCAGTGGTAATTTTTATATGAACTATAAGTTCGATCCACAAGAAGCTGGTCAACTTCTTCAGTTAGCTTTAAATAGTAGTACTTGGACTCCCCTAATTACCAGTCAATACTTGCAAATGCGAAAAGGTACGGCTAAACCTCAAGTAGTAATTAATGGCGGTGTTGAGGTAGCTACTTTACCTAATCCTTATCAAGTATTACTGCTGCGTCATCGCTCAATGACGTTGATCCAGATTTTGAAACAAATGAATATTTACAGCAATAATGAAATGTCAGAAATGCTGGCGCGCTCCCTTGGGGGTCATCAAGCAGTTATGCAAATCGCCGCGAGAGCAGCTAATTTCCCTCCAGAGGAAATTCAACTGGTAAATGGTTCAGGGTTAGGGATGGAAAATCGCATATCTGCCCGTGCTGCTTCCAATATGTTTATGACAATTCAACGCTATTTGCAACCACAGAATTTGACCATTGCTGATCTTTTTCCGGTTTCCGGTCGCGATCGCGCTGGGACGATGGAAACGCGGCATATTCCCACAGGAACAATTGTGAAAACTGGCACACTTAATGAAGTTAGCGCCTTATCGGGAGTAATGCCAACACGCGATCGCAGTTTAGTTTGGTTTACCATCATCAATCGCGGGACTGATATTACTAGGTTGCGATCGCAGCAAGATCAACTGCTACAAAAGCTATTACAAAGGTGGGAAAAGCCTTTAGAAATACCAATGGCGATCATACCTAGAACCGATACCGCTAACGCCTCTAAATACCTTGGTGATCCTGGTCGCAATGAAATAGCTAGCAAAACAGTTAAGGTTAATTGATAATTATTAATTGTTAAGGAATAATCTCCGTAACGACTCTGCTACCCTTACTACCTGTTACGACAAAACTTTGATCTTGTAGTCTTCCAAGTCCAGAAGAACCTGTCAAACTCAAAGGCGGATTTACCTGTTGATAAACTACATTGCCCCGCGCCGTAATCAACTGATTACCAAACTCCCATTTAATTTGATTAGTTTTAAGTTTTGCTTGATTGCGTGTAGCAACACCTTGAACATTACCAGTTAAAACAGCTACTTTTTGTTGTAAATCAACTTGACCTTGGCTACCGTTAATCCTCACTTGTTCCTGTAAATGCCAAATACTTAAAGGTTGATCCGCTACTACTACTTGGTTATTTAAGTTCCAAATGACCGAATTACCATTAACCTTAACTGGAGGGTCTATAGAAGTTAGTTCAACATTTTGTTTCAACTTCGCTATCTTGGTTTGAAGATTTACCTCAGAAAAGCTACCAACAACAGAGCTATCTATCTGATTACCTTGATAGCGATCAATTTTAATTCGTTTATCCCCAATAAGTTTTTGCTGCGAAACTTGCCAAATTAGATGTTCAGTTCTCATTTGCAAAGAGGGGTCTTTTGCAGTTGCTACAATCTGACCAAATAATTCCAATTGCTGTTTGCGACTAAAATAACGTGCTTCCTTAGCTGATGCTTGTAGCTGTGGATGGCTACCAGTTAAATTATTGCGAATAATTAGCAAATCTTCTTTAGGTCGCCACTCTAACTCTTGACCTTTTAAAACCAAACCGTTGCGAATTTCGGTAGCAACAATTTGACCTTTTAAAAATACTTTTTGACCATCTTGCTGAACTTCTCCCTCATTAGCACTCACCCGCAAAACTAACTTCCCGTCTTGGAACAAATCGCCAGTAGGATTTTCTACACGGGCAGTTTTCTGATTTTGAGTGTATACTCCCCGCTTTGCCTTCACTTTCCACAACGGACGACCATTCTCATCCGCTTGCTCTAAAGTGACATTATTAAACTCTAAACTGCCCTCAATTTTTGTTGGCTGTTCATTCTCTGTTGGTGCTTTCTGTGTAGTCTTTTTTCCACCACAACCACTCACACCTACTAGCAGCAAAAATATTAGACATATTGCGTAAATCCTTGTTCTACCCCACCCCAACCCTCCCCTTATCAAGGGGAGGGAGCGGAATTTTTTGCCTCCCCCCTTCATAAGCAGGGCTACTTCATTGTGACGAGAAAAAATAATTTGGATAGGATTGCCTGTAGAAGAGTGGAAAAATTCGGGAAATTTCTCCCCCTTCTCCTCTCCCCCTCTGCCCCTCTGCCCCTCTGCCCCCAAATTTTCTTTGACGACAATGAAACAGCCCTGCCCCTTCATAAGGGGGGACTGAGGGGGGTAAAACTTTGATTTTTGTATGAGGTTTATTAAACTCAAAAGAAAAAGGTGTCGGGTATTAAGTTTTGGGCTGCCCAAATACTTTACTCCCGATACCCTCGAATTAGAATTAACTAGAGATTGATGCAATTGGTCACTAGATTGGTTCTGGATCATCTATAAGACCAAAGCCCGATAGTGGGCGGTAAGTATAGTTGTGTCGGGGTGTCTTTTGAATATCTTCTTTGATATTGTCAAGATCAATATACCGATCAGCAACATTGATTAAACTATCGCTAGTCATGGAACGTAGACTGACTACCTCAACACGCACACCGCGATAACTCACAGCATCTACAGCGTAGGCTAAGTCTCCATCACCACTAACTAGAACTGCTGTGTCATAAGCACCCACAAGCGCCATCATATCTACAGCAATCTCAACATCCAAATTTGCCTTTTTAGAGCCATCTGGTAATTGTACTAAATCTTTAGCAATTACCCGATAGCCGTTGCGACGCATCCAAAGCAAAAATCCTTGCTGTTTTTCGTTGGTGCGGTCAACGCCAGTGTAAAAGAATGAGCGTAGCAGTCTTGAACCTGCTGTCAGACGGCAAAGCAACTTAGTATAATCAATTTCAATTCCTAGTTGCAGTGCAGCATAAAAAAGATTTGAGCCATCAATAAAAATTGCTACCCGACCACGATTTACTAAAACTTGTTCTGGTGTAAATACAGAATCACTACTGACATTATCCAACATCATTGTTATACCTCGGTTTTATCAAAAAATTATGCCTCCTTCCTCCTGTGATTACTTGGGGGTAACTATAACCTCTGGTAATTACGACGACAAAACTATTTAAGGCAGTTCCAACCGTGCAAATACAGGTTGAGGTTCCCCTAATTGTTGATTAGCAGGAAGTGTTCCCCAAGTTGTATGGGTAGAAAAGATTGTGGCATCGTTTATCAAATTTTTGTCGTTAAAGTTAATTGCAAATCCCAACTGATTGTATATTTCACTGCATATTTCAGGAATAATTGGTGCTAAAAGGTAAGCTGCTAGTCTAACTGATTCTAAAACGCTATACAAGATTTGTTCGACAGCTTGCTGCTGTCCTTGTTTGTATAATGCCCAAGGAGCCTGCTCGTCTATCAACTTGTTACTAGCACGAATTAAAGTTAAAATTGCTTCACAACCAGAAGTAAAAGCGAGATTTTCGTAAGATTGAGTTACGCGATCGCCTAAGCTAATACCAATCTTTTTCAATGGTTGCTCTGCTGCAATATCTTCACCCGAACAATTGGGAACTATGCCATTGCAGTACTTCTGCACCATTTTCAAGGTGCGGTTGAGCAAGTTGCCTAAGTCATTCGCTAAGTCTGCATTAACGATATGCACAAATCTCGTTTCATTAAAATCTCCATCTTGTCCAAATTCAATCTCCTTAAGAAAGTAGTAACGAATCGCTTCAGCGCCGTATCGTTCAATTAGATCCAATGGATCAATTGTATTACCAACAGTCTTACTAATTTTTTGACCATTTTTAGTTAAGAAACCATGCCCAATAACATGATCGGGTAGTGGCAAATTAGCTGATAGCAACATTGCTGGCCAATAAACTGCATGAAAACGCAATATATCTTTACCAATCAGATGTATATTTATTGGCCACCACTTAGATAAAGCATTATCTAAGGTAGGTTCACTATCTGGCTCCAGCAAAGCTGTCACATAA
Source organism: Crinalium epipsammum PCC 9333 (assembly GCF_000317495.1). Taxonomy (GTDB): domain Bacteria; phylum Cyanobacteriota; class Cyanobacteriia; order Cyanobacteriales; family PCC-9333; genus Crinalium; species Crinalium epipsammum. Next base: position 2,917,186 of record NC_019753.1, on the reverse strand, counting down.
GCTAGTAAAGCATCAAACCAAACATAAATTGTGTGACTGGGATCAACTGGTATAGGGAAGCCCCAATCTAAATTTACCCGCGAAATGGAAAAATCTTGCAGCCCTTGTTTAACAAAGTTCAATACTTCATTGCGACGAGTTACTGGTTTGATAAAGTCTGGTCGCTCTTGATACAAAGATTCTAGTTGAGTTTGATATTTAGATAGGCGGAAAAAATAGTTTTGCTCATCACGCCACTCGGCTGCTTTATTGGGGTGAAGTGGACAGCGATGTTGATCTAGCAGATCGCGTTCTTCTTTAAATTCTTCACAAGCAACGCAATACCAACCTGTTTGTTGCCCCAGGTAAATATCGCCTTGTTCCCAAACGCGCTGAAAAAACTCTTTGACGATCGCTGCATGGCGAGGGGAAGTGGTGCGGCTGAAGCGATCGTACTGAATATTTAGCTTTTGCCAGAGTAATTCAAAACCAGCAGCAATTTGATCGCAATGTGCTTGAGGCGATCGGCCTGCTGCTTCTGCTGTACGCTGAATTTTTTGTCCGTGTTCATCGGTGCCAGTAATTAATAATACTGATTTACCACGCATTCTCTGAAACCTAGCCACCGCATCCGCCACCATTGTTGTATAGGCGCTGCCAATATGGGGTAAATCGTTGACGTAGTAAAGCGGCGTTGTTATAGCGAATGTGTTGTTACTGGTACTGGTTAAACTCATAAATAGCCAAAAACACCCCTGAAACTTCTTTTCATTTATAATGCAGGGTTCCGATTATGTATTTTAGTTGCAATTTTGCTTACTGCGATAAACTTATGAACTAAGAATCTATCCCAAAAGTAGCTTGAAGAGATTTTTCACCACAAATCAAGCAAGAGCATTGCTGCAAACTTACCGACTGGAACGGGACATTTATACCAAAGGAAAATTATGCAGTAAAATAAAAATATCTATCTTAAGGGATTTTTAATTTGAAGTAAATAGTTTTTAATAAATTGTAGTGAAATCTCACAAATAATTTTCTGTTACTGAATTATAAAAAAATGTATTTTGATAGTCCTTTACAAATTTCTAATTTAGCGCTCACAGCAATGGGAACCCGTATGTTTGTGTACTATCAGGATCGCGTTCCTATGGGCAGCCCTGTCTTGCTGGTGAGTAACCATCGCAGCTTTATGGACCCACCGCTATTAATGGCAGCGATTAAGCGTCCAATTCGCTTTGCTTGCCATCATTATATGGGACAAGTACCAGTAATGCGGGATATGGTTAATTTCTTGGGTGCTTTTCCCCTAGAAAAACCTGAACATCGACAGCAAAGTTTTTTTCAGCAGGCAACTGAATTATTGCAGTCACGTCAAGTAGTTGGAGTATTCCCAGAAGGTACTCCCCCAATGGTAAAGTTTACTAAACCTAATACTATGGGAGATTTCCAGCGAGGTTTTGCTCACTTAGCGATGCGTGCGCCCGTTGAAAATTTAGCAGTTTTGCCAGTTGCGATCGCATCTCAAGAAGAAGTTAACAATTCCGCGATACCTCTAAAGGTGCTAAGTTTCTTTGATCCATCAGAACCACTATTTGATCAAGGCGGTTGGCATCCAATGGTGATTTATCGCCGGACTTCGGTTTTGATTGGTCGCCCTTGTTGGATTACTCCACATAGTCGGGAACAATATCAAGGGAAACAAGCTAAAAAAGTTGTTGCTGATCTTATAGGTTACTGCCAGGAAGAGATTAGCACCTTACTAAGTCAAGGTTGTTATTGAAAGGTAGTTGTTTAATAGTTTAATTTGACCAACATACTTAACTACTTTTCAGATACATACTTAAAAAAGCAGTATTTAGTTATTAGTTAACAATGCCAGAAATACAAAGCCACCCGTGTTTTCTTACCCCCAAAAAATTAAATCCGACTTCTCCACTATTTGTATTTTTACCAGGATTAGATGGAACTGGTCAGTTATTGCGGACGCAAACTGCTGGTCTAGAAGTTGGTTTTGATATCCGGTGTTTGGCAATACCATCTGATGATTTAACCAATTGGGATGTGCTGACAGACCAGGTAGTAGCTTTAGTTGAAGCAGAATTGCTAAAACAACCCAATCGATCTGTTTACCTATGCGGTGAGTCCTTTGGAGGGTGTTTGACAATCAAAGTAGCGTTACGTGCGCCTCATTTGTTTGACCGAATTATTCTTGTAAATCCCGCGTCTTCCTTTAATCAACAGTTTTGCTTACGCTGGGGTTCATACTTAACTAATTGGGTTCCAGAATTTTTATATCGTGTTGGTGCGATCGGACTTTTAGCATTTTTAGCAAGTCTCGACAGGATAGCATCGAGCGATCGCCAAGCTTTATTTGAAGCTGTACGTTCTGTACCACAAAAAACCGCTCTTTGGCGAGTTTCTTTAGTGCGAGAGTTTGATGTTAACGAAACTCAGTTAAGTACAATCAAACAACCAGTTTTAGTAATTGCTGGTGCTGCTGACAATCTTTTGCCTTCTGTCGCTGAAGCTGAACGTTTAGTTAATTGCCTACCGAATGCAGAAATGGTAGTTTTACCAGATAGCGGTCATGCTTGCCTATTAGAAGCAGAGGTTAATCTCTACGAAATTATAAAATCCCAAAACTTTTTAGCAAATCGGGAGCATGATATGTATAGTATCCCGAATAAATTAGCGATCGGTTAATCAAAAATTTTTAGTAAATAGTTTACTTAATTTATTAAAATCTGTTATAATAGTTTTTCTAAGGGTGACTAGCTCAATGGTAGAGCATCGGACTCTTAATCCGTTGGTTCAGGGTTCGAGCCCCTGGTTACCCATCTTGTTGTCGATTGCCACATTATTTGTCGTCGTTGTCAAATTAATGTCGTTTTGACAAATTAGTGTCTTTTAAATAACAGTGACAAATTAAGCGTCTCTTTCTAACAGCCATTGGACAATTAGCTGCAATCTTACATACAAAGTTAAGAGTCCGATGCTCCTTTCAATCCATCCTATCATTTGTAATTTTTCAGAGTGTCTAACTGATCGCTTTAGAAAAATTTGCTTGCCTAAAGGTAACTTTCAACCCACCCCTAGTTGGGATGGTAGTTGAAACCCAGGCTTCAAATTAAATGGCGACTGGGCATCTAGCTTTCAACCCACCCCTAGTTGGGATGGTAGTTGAAACAGCGATCGCTACAACAGTTACCTGGAGGAGCTTTTAGAGGCGATTTTCGTAAACCTCTAAAATTTTCGCTTTCTATCTCCTGTATTTACAGGAGCAACCATCCCACAAAAATACTGAACTCAATATTTGATAAGGGATTTACAGTTTTCGTAAACCTCCCAGGAATTTTGACCCCGCTTGGGTTCACGAAAAAGAAAAATTAGGGTGGATTCCCCCTTGCTCGGAGGTGATTCAGTAGCCATCACTGTAGTAAACCCACACTCTTATTGCTGGGAGCGCACCTACCCCATAAAATTGAAGTATCAGTGTACTTCAACTTACAGGTTAATCATTCCTACAGCCGAAACCGTAGATATCAGCATCCGAGTGGACAGCTACTAGGGTCAGAAAGCACAACTGTCTGCCGACAGTTAAACTAACCCACACTTTTCACAGTTCAGAGGTTCTATTGAACATGACCTGTGGCGCTATTGATAATTCTATTCTATTGTCAAGGTACAGAATTTAGATTAGTTTCAAGATTTAGTGCGATCGTCATAGGCACTAATTGCCATTTCTTTAGCTTTTTCTTGAGGGCTACCACGAATGGGTTGTTGTCCTTCTTCTATGACAATACTTATTTTGGCAGCTTGAGCTTTGATATTGTCAATCAATCGTCCATAGCTCCACTGATGGACACTAATTTTGTACTGCTTGGCGTATTTTTCCTGTCCTGCGATATAACCTGGAATCTTTTGCTCTGCTTTGGCTTGAATTTCACTTTGGATTAATTCACGTATATCGCCTAGTTTTGGTAGAACAATACTACCTGCTTGATAGCTTTGGGCAAGTGTGACGAGAGCTTTTGCGAGTAAACGATCTACATATTCACCTAAGTCAGAATCACCAAATTGATTGGATCTTCCATTACTTTGAGCTTTATGGCGTTGATGAGATTGTTGTTGTTTACGTTTGCGCTGCTTATTTAGTAGTTCGTAATTATCTCCAAGCAGTTGTTTAAGACTACGATAAGTAATTGCTTTGCCTGTTGTCCCATCAACAACTGCTGCGGTGGCAGGTTTATCTAGTCCAAATGCCAAACCTACAAGAATATGAGGCTGACCTTGATAAAGGGGCTGACTAGGACGGGGATATGGGTTGTTAAGTCGAGCTAGTGTTGATTGTTGACGACGAATAAAGGCTTGCTGTCGGTCATTGAGATCGCCTTTTTTCTTCATTCTGGTAAGGGTTTTGGCGATATCTTCTGCTTTTTCCTGGCAAACTTGTTCTGTGCCTTCAGCCGTCCATAAACGGGTGTCTACGGTGCAGTAGAGGATGAGGTGATGAATATTCCAAGGTTCACCCTTATCTGTGCCTTCTTGCCAAGCAATTCTTCCTGAGCGCAGGGTGAAAAGACCGCTAGAATATTGATCTTTATTAGCTTTTTTGATTTCTTGATCTTCATAAAAGCGTTGAAACCATTTGAGTTGGCGTTGGTCGCAATAGATTTGGAAAATATGCTTACTCAAGCCACTGATTTGAACACAAAGACGACCTTTTTCGTTTTTACTCCAAGTTAAATTTTCGTTAGTCTCGTAGGCTACGGGGAAAGGAACAAGTTTTGATTCAGTTAGCAGTGTATCTTGCCAGGATTGAGCTTCTGGTTCATCTGCGGGGGCGGTGGTAGATGCGATCGCTAATGTTTCTAACCAGTTTTTCCCTGTTAAATCTCGACCTTTTGGGATGCGACTTTCTAGTTGCCGTCTTAAGCGTTCAATCTTAATTTCAACTTTGCGACGGCGTTTAGCAAATTTTTCTAAGTTTTCTTCAGGTTTTTTTGGGACTTTACTACCATTTTTGAGTAAATAGCAGATGACGCAGTGGGTAAGGATGTCGTCTGTTTCGTCGTATGTTTTCCAAAGTCTAGTAGAAACACTACCATCTTCAGAGGACAGGGAAGTAATAAGTTCGGCTGCGTTAGTGCGAATTACTTCTATAGATGTGTTACTTTCGGCAGCTAATTCTTCATCACTTTTGAGCATTCCTAACCAACGAATTTGCCCTTTTAGCTTTTGTTCTAGGCGTTGTTGAATTTTAAACCAAGATTTATAGATGTAGTCAACGACGGTAATTGCACTTGTATAAAACCGTCCAGGTTGATTTGTGAAGCGAGGGTCAGTTTTAAGAGGTTGGTATAGCTGCTTGACTATTCCATCCGGGAGCTTGCCCTTTTTTCTCCAGGTTTCAAAGTCTTGATGTTGAGCCATTCGCGCCAGTAATTCGTTAATTAAGGGCGTGTTCAGGTCTGCCATTAGTTTCCAGAGATGATGGCGGGTTGATTCACTTGCAACCAAACGACACTGAACGGTAATCTGACTCATACTTTTTAAACATTGATGTCTAATACGTACATATATGTATTATAACTGACCTCTGTAAAATCAGAGGTATGTCAGAAACATTTTTTAGCAGTAAGGAAACGGCTGAAATTACAGGCTGTAGTTTGCGCCAATTGCAGTATTGGCGGGAAAGGGGGGTTGTTGTACCTCCGATTAGTGCTACTGGAACGGGACGGAGTATTTATTACTCTCGTTCTGAGTTGGCTGAGTTGATAGTGATGGAATATTGGTTATCGGTGGGGTTGAGTTTTGAGGTGGCGGCTAAGGCGTTGCAGGCTTTGAAGCAGAAAGCACCGGATTTTTCAGATCCAGTGGTGCAGAAGCGGTTTATGTTGGTTTGGGATAAGGAAAAAAAGGATTTAAGCTTAGAGGAGTTTGAAAGGGAAGATGCGATCGCATCCTTAGATAAAGGTCAACCTGTGATTCCCATGTGGTTAGATCAGATTCATCACCAGTTAGCGGTTAAATTAGACGAGTCAACGGTGAAGTAAATAGCTATGAGCAATGAAGCCAACACCTGCCGCAAGTACGTCGAACCAAGGTTAGAGAATGCTGGCTGGAATACAGAACCACATGATTACACAGAGAATTATTATTTCACCGATGGCAAAATTAGACCAAGAAATCAGCGCAAACCTCGCGGTAAACGTAAATTCGCAGATTATTTGCTGTTATATAACGGGGAATTTCCGTTAGCGGTAGTGGAGGCGAAGCGGAAACGCAAAACACCTGATGAGGGACTAGAACAAGCAATAGATTATGCCAAGATTCTGAATGTCAAGTTTGCTTACTCTACTAATGGGAAAGGGATTGTTGAGTATGATTTCATCACAGGTAAACAGTCTGATGTGATAAACTCATTTCCCAGCCCTGAGCAACTTTGGCAACGGTTAACTGGGGAAGGTAAGGAGCAAATTAGAGAGGACATAGCAGAAAAACTGTTAACTCCTTTTTATCCAATACCAGATAAACCTCCGCGTTACTATCAACGGAATGCTATTAATGCAGCATTGGCAGCAATTTTCAAAGGTCAAAAGCGGCTATTGTTGACATTGGCGACGGGAACAGGTAAAACAACTGTTGCTTTCCAAATCTGCTGGAAGCTTTCAAGTATAGAGTGGAATGTTAACAGCGAACCTCGTTCCCCTAGAATTCTGTTTTTGGCAGATCGGAATGTGCTGGTAGATGACCCGATGAATAAGGATTTTTCTGCTTTTAATGAGGAGAAAATTCACAAGATTCAGGGGGAAGCTAAAAAGGGACGTGACTTATATTTTGCTATTTATCAAGCTATTGGCGATCGCGAAGATAGCTTTGGACTATACAGAGAATATAGTCGTGATTATTTTGACTTGATTATTGTTGATGAATGCCACCGAGGTAGCGCCAGGGATGAAAGTAACTGGCGGCAAATTCTAGAGTATTTTGAACCTGCATATCAGTTAGGACTGACAGCGACACCATTACGGGATGATAACATTGATACCTATCACTACTTTGGGAATCCGCTTTATACTTATTCGCTGAAACAAGGGATTGATGATGGTTTCTTAGCTCCCTATCGAGTTTATCGAATTACTACTCGTTCCGATCGGGAAGGCTGGCGACCTAATAGCGGACAAATTGACCGTTATGGGCGAACAATTCCTAATGAGGTTTATCAGACTCCAGACTTTGAACGAAGATTGGTTAGAGAGGTACGGACAAAGGCGATCGCCCAACACATTACTGATTTTCTCAAAAGTAGCGATCGCTATGCCAAAACGATTGTCTTTTGCGTGGATGAGGAACACGTTAAGGCAATGATTAAGGAATTACGCAACCTCAATAGCGATATTACCAGAACAAATCCTGACTACATTACGCGCATTACCTCTGATGCTGGTGAGGTAGGTAAGGGACATCTCTACAAATTTAAAGATGTCTTAAATGAAACTCACATTATTGCTGTAACTTCTAAGCTGCTAACAACAGGAGTAGATATTCCCACCTGTAAAAATGTTGTGCTTGCCCGTGTTATTCGTTCAATGACAGATTTTAAGCAGATTATTGGACGAGGAACCCGTGTGAAAGAAGAAAGGGGTAAACGGTCTTTTAATATCATCGACTATACCAATAGCACGGTGTTGTTTGAAGATAGAGATTTTGACGGAGAACCCGCGCTGATTAATGAATCAGAGATAGATGATCGGGGGGAAATACTTTCTCAACATGAGGAGGAATTGGAGCCAGCAGAATTAGAAGAAGAAACAGACGACTTGGAAGAAGATGAAAAATCAGGATTTCGGGGACTACCAGATGATGATGACGCACCACCTCGGAAATATTACGCCGATGGAGGAAGCGAAGAAATTGTTGAAGAAAGAATTTATGATTTAAACCCAGACAATCAACTGCGCTTGTCTCGATTAATTGACTATACCAGAGAGCAAGTTCGCACCTTGTATCGTTCCACTCTAGAAATACAGCAACGCTGGGCAGATCCAGAACAGCGTTCAGAGATTATTGAGTTGTTGGCAGATCGAGGGATTGATTTTGATGAGTTAAAACAAGTTACTAATTTTCCCGACGCTGACCCCTTTGATTTACTATGTCATATTGCTTTTGATGCTCCAGTGCTGACTTGCAAGCAACGGGCTGAAAGGTTGCGTCGTAGCAATGCTGACTTTTTTGAGCAATATGGGGAATATGCTAGAGCAATTTTAGAAATACTTTTGGACAAGTATGCAGAGAAAGGGGTTGAGGAGTTTAATATTCCGACAACTTTTAAAGCTAACCGCGAATTTGATAAATATGGCAATGTGGCTGAGATAGCTCAACGGTTTGGCAGTGTTCAAGAATTAAAAGAAGCTATTAAGAAAATGCAAAGCTTGTTATATTCCGCCTAAAATTACTTTATAAGTATTAGTGTAAATAAATTGAGTATGAGCCATGAGTAAAAATAAATCTAACAATATTCTTTTTAAAGAAAAATCTATGCGTTGGTTAATCGTTAAGTTACTATCTTTTTTGGGAATAGTATATTTACTATCCATATTAGTATTAGCTATAAAGCCTGACAATAGATTATCTATAACCGAGGTAGCAATATTTTTAATAATACTTCTTTTTAATTCAGAATTGGCTGAAAAAATAGAAGAAATATCATTTGGTGAACTTAAAGCTAAATTTACAGAAGTGAAACAAGAACAAGAGAAACAGAGAGCAGATATTGATACTCTCCAGTTTCTAGTTAATAGATTCGTTACAAAAGAAGAATTATCGCATCTCAAAAATTTAGCAGATGACAAAGCAGAAGCTAAATATTGGATTAATGATGAAGTCAGGAGGGAGCTAAGACATTTGAGAGGGTTGGGCTTGATAGAATCTTATCGTGGAAAATATATAGGTCAGCTACAACAACAAGTTAGCATTAAAGAATATGTTCGCATCACACCTGAAGGGCAAGCATATTTAAATATGAGGAAATCAGAATTAAGAGAGGATTCTTTAAAAGATGAATCCATGAAAAATGATAATCATGAATAAGATTAATAATCAAAAAATATTGTAAATCAATGCCCAAACGCACCACAAAACAAAACGATAAACCCGTGACTACAGCCCAAAAACTGGGTAGCGTGGTTAAGTCAGCGCGGGATATTATGCGGACGGATAAGGGTTTGAATGGAGAATTAGACCGTCTCCCCCAGTTGACTTGGATCATGTTTTTGAAACTTTTGGATGATTCCGAGAAACTGCATGAGGTGGAAGCAGAGTTAGAAGGAATATCCTATAAACCAACTATTCAGCCGCCTTATCGCTGGCGAGATTGGGCGGCTAATGAAAATTTTACGGGCGATCGCTTAAAAAGTTTCATCAACAATGATGAGGCAATTTTACCAGATGGCACGAAAGGAGCAGGTTTACTCGCCTATTTGCGGAATCTTAAAAGTAAAACGGGACGCGATCGCGCTGATGTGATCGCCAAAGTTTTCAAAGATGTCACTAACCGCATGATTAGCGGGACTTTGCTGTGGGATGTGCTGAATAAGGTAAATGATATTCACTTTGATAAATCAGAAGAAGTGAACCTCCTCAGCACCCTTTATGAGTCGATGCTGAAGGAAATGCGCGACGCTGCGGGAGATTCGGGAGAGTTTTACACCCCCCGTCCGGTAGTGCGCTTTATCGTGCAGGTGATGGAACCGAAACTGGGGGAGACCATTTTTGACCCTGCTTGCGGAACAGGTGGTTTTTTGGTTGAGGCGTATGAATACCTGAAAAAACAGTGTAGCGCCCAAGATTGGCAGATACTGCAAAAAAGCATTATTGGCGCTGAGGCAAAATCCTTGCCTTTGATGTTAGCGCACATGAGTTTGCTGTTACATGGGTTTGAATATCCCGATATTGATGATGGTAATAGTCTGCGGTTTACCCTTTCGGAGATGGGTGAAAAAGATTGGGTAGACGTAATTCTCACAAATCCGCCGTTTGGGGGTGAGGAAGAAGACAGAATAAAAAATAACTTTCCCCCAGATAGACAAACCAAAGAAACGGCGTTGTTATTCCTTCAGTTGATTATGCGTCGTCTCAAACAAAAACCAAAACCAGGACGCGCCGCAGTAGTATTTCCCAATGGGGTGCTATTTGGGGATAATACTTGCGCCAAACTCAAGGAAGATTTACTTAAGGATTTTAATCTGCATACCATTGTCCGTTTACCTAACGGAGTGTTTGCACCTTATACTAGCATTCCCACAAATTTGTTATTTTTTGACCGTTCTGGACAAACGGATGAGATTTGGTATTCAGGGGGCGACAAGCGCCCCCAAAGCCTAATGTGCTAAGGTTTTGGCGCTTTAGCGCCCAGCAGAAAATCGTCGGCTTATTGACAACAAGCTCTGAAGATAGAAAAACTATTAAGTTATGTTAAAAAGGAACGGTCTCGCACTTAACACGCATTCCACATCAAAAATGTTGCCATCATTTTATCAAAAATACCTGGAAAGATATTTCAAGCCAGCACAATTAATTACCTTAAAGATGCTGGTGTGGTTATTACAATCTCACAAACAAGTACGAATAGAAAGACTCGCGGCTAACCTGCCATTGCCAATTTTAGAAAACAGTCGCCGTCGCCATATTCAACGTTTTTTATCTTTGGGTTCATTAAATATACTTGCACTGTGGCTTCCCTTAGTTAGAGAGATTCTTGATCGTCAACTTAAAGCTGGAACTCAGCTAATTATTGCTATTGATAGAACCCAATGGCGAGAAAATAATGTCTTGATGGTTAGCGCCATTTACCAAAAAAGAGCTTTTCCCATATTCTGGACATTGTTAGATAAAAAGGGTGCCTGCAATCTGGCAGAACAAAAACAAGTATTACGTCCGGTAATTCGACTGTTAAATAAATATAAATTAGTGATTGTTGGAGACAGAGAGTTTCAGAGCATAGAACTAGCCCAATGGTTACATCGTCAGCATCTGAGCTTTGTACTCCGTCAAAAATGTAACACAACTTTTCGCGAGAAAAGACAAAAGTTTCAACCGTTAAGTAATATTCCTATTCAACCAGGTATCCGTTTATTCTATCCTCATATTAGTTTAACTCAAAAAAAAGGTTTTAATCGTTTCAATTTGGCAGCTTATTGGAAACGGAAGTATAAAGGAAAACAGGAGAAAGAGCCTTGGTATTTATTAACCAATCTTCCTTGTTTGAACAGTGCTACTAACATCTACAAGCAACGTTATGGTATAGAAGCTATGTTTAAGGATTGTAAAACTGGAGGCTATAACCTTGAGGATTCCCAAACCTCACCTGATCGATTAATAAAGTTAATTCTTTTAATAGCTTTAGCCATGACTTCCGCATGGTTACATGGTCAAAGGATACAAGCTAAGGGACAACAAAAATATATTTGTCGTCTAACTGAAAAAGGTAGAACCCGCAGAAGACATAGTAACTTTTGGATTGGTTTATACGGGGAAACTTGGTTGGTTAGTTTTCATGAGTGCCAACCATGGGTAGAGGAAATGCTTAACCTTATTGCGAATAAAAAGCCATTTTATCAAAGAGGCTTAAGAGCCGTAAACCTTATAGACCAGCCGCTTTAGCGGCGTGGTCGCCCCCTGAAGATTTGGTACTATGAGTTACCTTTACCAGAAGGACGGAAAACTTACACCAAAACTAAGCCGATACAGGATGAAGATTTTGTTGAATGTGTGGCATGGTGGAAGAATCGAGAAGAGAATCGCCAGGCTTATAAGTATAACTTTCGGGAAGCTTATAATCAGGCGATAAAAGAAGCAACGCCTCATTGGGATGCTGCTAAGAAAGCAGAGGAAACAGCTAATAAGCTTGCAAAAACAGTTAAGGAATTAGCTGAGAAAATTCAATATTTACAAAATTCCATTTTGGACTTTTCGCCACCGAAAGAAGTTGCACAGATTAAAAATAAGATTCAGGTAGTCAAGGATGAGGTGAAACAGGCTCAAATTGAGGAGCAAATTCAGCGCGAAATTGCTAAAAATGAGAAGGCTAAAGGGGATGCTATTTACTGGGTAATTTATAATCTTGACCGCAAAAATCCGAATAATCAGCAGGATTTTGAGCATTTACCGCCTGAACAGTTAGTGGCTGATATCTTAGATAAGGATAGGCGTGTAGCTGAAATTATGGCAGAGATTAAGCAAGTTTTGGCTGGGAATTGAAATGAGTAAAGCTATGTATATGATGCCGCTGAGTAAAGTTTTGACGCGGCGTAAGTATGAAATTGATATACAGGAAATAGATAGTTATACACGCATTACTATACGAATGAATAATCAAGGTATCTTGATACGTGATCGCGTTACAGGAAGTGAAATAGGTACAAAAAAACAATTTATTATTAAAGCAGGTCAGCTTGTTTTATCTAAAATTGATGCTCGCAATGGTGCTTTTGGAATTGTACCAAATGACTGTAACGGAGCAATTATAACAGGCAACTTTTGGGCTTTTGATGTAAATCATGAACTGCTCGATATTCAGTATCTAGACTATTTAACAAAAACGTCACTTTTTACTGATTTCTGTATTAGGGCAAGTGACGGAACTACAAATCGTTTATATTTACAAGAATCAAAATTTCTTTCCATGCAAATTCCCCTACCACCACTAGAGGAACAACGGCGGATTGTGGCGCGAGTTGAGGAACTGGTGGGGAAGATTGAGGAAGCGCGATCGCTACGTCAACAAGCAAATGAAGAAACTAATATGCTTTGGAGAGCGATCGCCAAAGATATTTTTACACATTTAGCTCAAACAGTTAAGGAACCTCTACGCCAGTTAATTACAGTACAAGGAGGTGGCACTCCATCTAAAGAAAATCCTTTTTTTTGGCAAGGTTCAATTCCTTGGGTATCACCCAAGGAATTGAACCAGGTGCAGTGTTAATTGTTGTACGGGGTATGATTCTTGCTCACACTGTTCCTTCAGCAGTTCTAAGAGTACTAGCCGCTATTAATCAAGACATGAAAGCTCTACTTCCTAAAGAAGATATTAAACCTGAGTTTTTATGCTATGTTCTTTGGGCGTTCAATGATTCACTTTTAGAGTTAGTAGAAAAATCTACACATGATACAAGGAAGCTAGAAACATCAAAGCTATTAAATTTTCAAATTCCAGTTCCGTCTCTTGCGGAACAAGATCGCATCGTTGCCTACCTCAATCAACTGCAAACCAAAGTAGACACGATGAAACGATACAGAGAAGATGCACTAAAAGAACTTAATGCCTTGTTACCTTCTATACTTGGCAAAGCCTTTAATGGGGAACTGTGAGAAAACTGGCTTGAGGCTCAATTCTCAACAGCCTCATCAGTTATTTGTATCTATTATTATGTTAGTTAACGCTTTACAATTACTATTGTGAGCCTCATTGTTACAGTTCCGACTATTAACGATAAAGCAAAAGATTTTGACCGCTTATTTCAACTGTGGACACAAGTTCAAGAAAATACAAAGGAAGTAATTTTTGACTTTTCCCAGTGTTTCTTTTTACGACAAAATGCAGTTGCATTTTTGGGTGGTTTAGCTCGACTGATTGAGTCACGCGGCGGTAAGGTCATCTTTGACTGGGACACAGTGAAAAATCATGTTCGTATGAACCTCAAACAAAACGGATTTATGTATGCCTTTAACAGTGGAGAGGAACCTTGGCAAGGAAACTCCATTCCCTACAGAGAAGACCGATATCAGGATATAGATGGTTTAACTCACTATCTAGCAGAACAATGGCTAGGTAAAGACTGGGTTCACATCAGTGATTTATTAAGGTCTGTGATTGTATCAACTGCTTGGGAAATCTATGCCAACGCTTTTGAACACGGTCGAACAGAAATTGGTGTATTCAGTTGCGGACAGCACTATCCCAATCTAGGCGAACTCAAACTGAGTGTAGTTGACTTTGGCGTAGGAATCCCTCAAAATGTGCGCGATTTCCAGAAAAATCCCAACTTGCCAGCAGACCAAGCATTGCAATGGGCATTTCAAAAGGGGACTACTACTAGGGGTGGACGAGTGACGGGTGGTATTGGTCTTGACTATTTAAAACAATTCGTTCATATAAATAAGGGAAAACTTCAAATACTAAGCAATGATGGATGTGCGACAATAGATAAACAACAGGAAGTTTACGAAAAGAGACCAAGTTTTTTTGGAGGAACACTGGTAAATATTACACTCTTGTGCGACGAATCGTATTATGCTTTGGAGCTTGAACCAGATGACGAGCCGTTGTTTTAAGGGTAATGTACGGACTATGAAACACGAAATCCGAACCCTAATAGGCAAAAACTGTATTACACCTGGCGATGGTCAGAAAGTGTACGATTTAGTGCATCCAGAATTATTAGCTCTTCATGAAGTTGAGCTAGACTTTGCAGGAGTAGAAATTGTTGCTTCCCCGTTCTTTAACTTTGCTATTGGACAGTTACTTCGGGATATTGAGCCAGAAACGCTAAATCGCCTGCTCAAGTTCTCCAATCTAAATACAGTTGGTAAGCAAATACTCAAGCTAGTAATCGAAAATTCAAAACGGTATTACTCCGACCCTGATTTCCGTAATAGAGTAGACCAAGTTATCAGCGAACAAGCAAATACACAGTAATGCCAGTCAACTACACAGTTCAGGCTGAAGTGGTTAATATCCGGTCTGACGCTCCGAAAAATAATGATATTTTCTTAGTAGATACAAACGCCTGGTATTGGTATACCTATACTAATGCCAGTATTTCATCTCATTCTTATCAGATTACAGAGTATCCTTCCTACATTGCCAAAGCCATTTCTGCTAACTCATTGCTTTTATACTGCGGTCTTTCATTGGCAGAATTAGCACACAACATTGAGCAGACACAAAAAGAAATATTTTCCTCTACCTTGAAAGCTAAGGAATACCGCCATAATTATCCAGCAGAAAGAGCTAATGTGATTGCTGAGATTCAAGCTTCTTGGAGCCAAGTTACATCTATCGCTGTTTCAACTGATATAACAGTTAATGAAACTATTACTAATACTTGTTTAAATAGGCTTCAAACTCAACTGCTTGATGGCTACGATTTACTAATTCTTGAAGCAATGGACAAAGCAGGAATTGTTCAAGTAATTACTGATGATGGTGATTATGCAACCGTTCCTGGTATTAAAGTTTTTACCGCAAATTTGAATGTAATTTCAACTGCAAGGAACCAAAGCAAGCTTTTAGTTCGCTAAACATGAAATACAAAAATGTTCGTTGGGTAATATTCAAATTGGTAGAATGAGCTTCTAACTAAACAAGTTCCTTGTGAGATTTGCTCATCTCTGCAAACGTTGTAAAACAACGATGACACCATCCATCTGCCCATAAAGCTGGAATCTTAAACCTTGCCTTACAATTTGGGCATTCCGATAACAAAGTTAGCTTGTGCCGATCGCATCTCTGCGTCGTCTTAAACTGCCACTCAATCTTGTGACAAGGAGACTGGGCATAACAAGATCCGCACAAGCGAATTGGTTCATGCTTCATCCCTACCCCTTCAGGCGGTAACATCTCCCGCAAGCGATCGCTATCCACCTGAACCACCTTCGCTAGTGCTTCCAACTCCTTGCGTGACGGAAATGGATTGAGATGAAACTTTTCCCAACGTGCTACAACAGCACCAATTCCCGCCTCTTTCCCTAACATTGAAGCAGATAAATCATTTTCCCGTCGAAACCTTCCTAGAAAATGACTTAAACTTTCTCCTTCTAGTGGTGCGATCGCAAATAACCAGGGTTGAATCTCATCCATCACTTATACTCCTGCGCCACCTCTTTCAAAGTATCCCGATCAATCTTCGTCAATCCCTGCTCTAAAGCCCTGATTCCTGCTTCGCGTAAAATCATATCCATCAACCCGATATAGCCCCCTGTCGCTTCTCCCAGAATCTTTAACATGGGCTTACTACCCAGATTGGACGGTACAGGTAAACGCAAGACATCTTGTTCCCAGATCTCTACTGTTTCCTTAAACTTATTTCCCTTTAACTGACCAAAATGATATGAAGCACGGAAACGGTTATAAACCTGTTCATCTCTCTTAATCACAGTATCGAGGCGATCTGTTCCTACCAAGACTACAGAAATACCCAAATTATCAAAAATATCCCGCACATCAGCGAAAGTCTTGGGCTTTAACCGATCTGCTTCATCAATAATCAACATTTCTACACCGCAGCGTTTAAGAACCTGTAGTGTCCTACTGCGAATTTCCCCTACCGTTCCCTTGACCATATTGTATTTTAGATGCTCAATAATCACCCGAAATAACTCTCCTGAACTACATTCTTGCGGAGGCTGAATATACACTACAGGTACAATTGGCGGTTTTCCTACCTCTTGAATTGGTCTATGCCTTAATCTATAAGAATCACAAGCTACAGTCTTTCCTGTTCGCGACTCACCTACAACTCGACAAGATTGACGCGATCGCCGCTTTCCTTCTAACCAATCATGGAGTTTGCTAACCTGCTCCAACTCTAAAAGAGTTTTGCCTCTTAATCGTTCAATTTCCGCTTGTAATTTGGCATCTAGAGACTTGATTTCTCCTAATTGTTCGGCAACAGATTGAGCTTTATTTTCTGCCATGATTACCACCCATAATCCTCTTTTAACTGGTCATAATTCAATACCCTGGGTTTCTTTTTAGGTACTGGCGTATCTTCAATCTCTGGTTCTGGTTCAACCTCAACAGGCTGGGATTTCGAGACAGCAGAGTGTAATTGTTTTTGTTCTTCTTTCTGTCGTTCCTTCTTGGTCTTTTTCTTGGCAACAAAAATATCTCTGTCTCGTACTTCCTCCAAAATCGAATGATTACTAATCGTTTTCCCTTTTTCCCGAATCTTCTGATTACTTGCCTTAACTTCTTCTAGCGATACTTGTTCTGCCTCTAACCCAGTCGCATACGCCCTAGCTAAAAATACTTCTTTATCTTTTTGCGGTTGATAAACCAGCACACTGGTAATATCTCTAGGGTCATAGCGCAAAACCACCCGTTCCCCTGCATATCCTGCTAAATGCTCACCTTGATACATCAAATTCTCAAATCGGATATAACCCTCTCGGTAAATCGAGCGATTGGTTTGCTTCATCAAACAAATATCTAAATCTCGCTCACCAATTAAATCTGGTGTCGCTAATAAACCTGCTTCCCAACGCTGATAGCGCGTCTGATCTCCCATGCGCTTATCAATCCGTTGATTGTAGTTATCTACGATGTAGC
Source organism: Crinalium epipsammum PCC 9333 (assembly GCF_000317495.1). Classification (GTDB taxonomy): domain Bacteria; phylum Cyanobacteriota; class Cyanobacteriia; order Cyanobacteriales; family PCC-9333; genus Crinalium; species Crinalium epipsammum. The sequence goes on along the minus strand of NC_019753.1, from coordinate 2,899,872 downwards.
GAACAATCCGCTTTTCTAGTTCAGGTAAAGTTAAACAAGCTTCCTTTTCCGCTTGTTCTGGACGTTGCTGCACATTTGAGCCAACATATCCAGGTAATCCTGCAAATAACTCTGTATTCAAAGTCCCAAACGGACGCTCAACCACACCACCTTCACTAGGGCGATCGCGTAATATGCAAGTAAAGCCTAACTGTACGCCAATTTGCTTTAAGTGTTCCGAGCGAAAATCTTTACCACCATCTGTAAATAAGTATTCTGGTTTGCCATACGTCCCCCATTGGCAATGCAACTCATACTCAGTCCCATAGTTTTTGGGTAACATCGCATGACGCAACGCCAACGCTACTAATTGAGAACTTGGCGCATCAAACCCCACGCGAATGCCCAGAATGCAGCGTGAGTATGTATCAATTACAGTTGTCAACCAAGGACGACCTATAATTTCTCCCTCTATATCAACCACTAGCACATCGACCCAAGTATGGTCACACTGCCACACATGGTTGCTGTACTCCACCGAAATATCATCACCTGTGCGGGTTTTCACCGATAACTGTGAACCTCGCCACCCTGGAGTGCGAACTCCTTTCTTTTGCTCTTGCGCCTCAATCAAGGGCTGTAATACTCGATAAACGGTGCGGTAGTTGGGATAATCTTCGTCTCCTAATTCCTTAGCTCTAACTTCTACCCTCAAAGCCACCTGCTTGCGGGACATCCGCTTACTACCCTTATTGCCGTCGCGATAGGTTTTGATAATAAAGTCTTGCCAATCTTGAGAAATCCGATGCCTACCTTTATCCACTCTCTGTGTGCCAGTTAAGGCTAATAAACCTTCTGCTTCCCACTTTTGTACCAATCGCTGCACCGTTCTTACTGACTTGCCAAGCTTCTTGGCAGCATCTTTGAGACGTTCCCCGTAGGTTTGGCGATCGCACGGTTCCAGCAAACTCTCAATAATTTCTAGCTTCAGTTTCGCCTCATGCGAGAGTTCGGTCACAATTCCAGAGGCATTAGGGTTATCTGTCGCCATATTCCAACATTACTGTTTAATTGCAACATAGTACAATTATACTGGTAATGACAAACAATCTGTCAAAGATGATAAAAATCTTAATTTCCAAACTTGGACATTTAATTTGTCAATTTCCCAAGATAAGACATTTAATTTGTCAATTAGTATTCAATGAAGTGAAAGATGCTAAAATAGCCTGTAATCTATGATTCGTGAGGATTACAGGCTTAAAATTTATCATGTCAATTAATTTGACAAGACGACATATAATTTGGCAATCGACATGTACACTGACACATTATTTGTTGTGGAGTCAAATTATGTGTCTTTGTGAAAAATTGATCTCGTTTAGATCCTCTCGAGTCAACGAATAGACTCAGTACGGTCGAGGTGCAACGGGCTGATTAGACGGCATTTACTTTGCTGAGTTCGACACGGCCACCCTTAAATACTTTGACAGCCAACCATTAAACCCTGTATATATGATCGCATTTTGTATGTAAACCTTTCCATCGTAACCCCAGACTGAAAGCATGGACTTTAAATGATGCGAAGCCACCTTCATTATCCCAACTCATACCTTAACAAAAAGCCCCTGCTCTAGTTACGGCTAGGGAGGGACTTTTATTTAGATATTATTTTCAGAGGAATATCTAAATTTAACGACGCTGGAATATTCGTGGTTTAGTTTGGGTATTTGCTGGCTTTTTAGTAGTACTTCTCAACGTACCACCATCTTTTACACTCAAGAATGGCTTCAAATAAATGTTACTAACACGGGTCTTAGCAGTGTTTCTAACCTGCCCTGAAGTACCTCGACCTAACAAACCATTCAAAAGATCAAGCCCGTTACGATTTGTATAGGTGTTAACAGCATTGGTAATTTGTCCACTATCAGCAGAAGCCAAGTTTTGGAAAACGCTAGCTAAAGTAGTTTCTGCATCTTGACCTGGAGGAACTGTAAACACAATCCGACAAGCAGAATCTCTTTCTGTCAAAGCACAGATAGTGTTGTAACCATTTTGAACACTTGTGCGTAAGTCCACTAAGCCATATGGTCGGTACTCTTCTAAACGCTGGCTAATTGCATCACAACGCTTTAGTGCTGTCCAACCTCCACCTAATGCCTTCGGTGTCGCCCAGGCATAAGGTTGAGTTTGATCTTCTGGAATATACATTACAGTGGGTACACCACTATTTAGCTGGCAGGTAAAGCGTGTATCGTTAGTGGTTGTGACGCTTCCTGTGCCTGTGTTTGTTGTACCTCCAGATGTTGGCACTGTGTCTACCTGAATATCAGCACCAACTTGAGCTAAAACGGCGCTGCCACTGAATAAAAAGGCTACTCCAGCAGATAAACCAATTCCTTTAAGAGCTAAATTCTGAAGCCGAGTAGCAGGACTATACAATTTGAGTGACATAAAACCATCCTCTTAAAACATATTTTTAGACTATCGACAGCGTTGCTTCAATTAAATGAACTAATTTCACAAATCTTTATAATTACCCCTTCCTATCGTATACTACGTAATACTATGCGTCTGCCTTCAACCCATATTCTGGTCAGGTAATAGGGCTATCACATAACTAATTACCCAGTTTTGGCGCTTAGGACGAAGCAAGTGTCTTGATTTATCAGTCACTGCTGTCTATATACTGTTACCCTGATGCCCATAGTGACGGGTCAAAATTTCAAAGGTTCCCGTAAATTTACGGAAACATTTCCCAGGTATACCCAATTTTTGATTCAGCGAGTTTATATGGCGATCATCAGGTGATGAATTTTAGCGATTTGCCCTAAAACTAAGCTTATAGCGCAATCACAAAAATCTGATACTGTCTAAAAGATGGTTATAGCCAACCAGGATAGTTAATAAAAGGAGTAAATATCACGATGTCGGAGGCAGCAAAGCCACTGACTGTTCCTAAAGAATTGCTCAGTCCACCTGGAAAGTTTAATCGGACGCTACTGATGTTTTTAACAGCATTAGCGATGGTAGCAATTTCTACAGTTGGTTACTGGTACTGGGAGTGGCCTCACTGGTGCTGTTTTAGTACTAATGTGATTGCCTTGCACATGGCAGGAACAGTGATTCATGATGCTTCTCATAATTCGGCGCATCGAAATCGGATAGCTAATGCACTGATGGGACATGGTAGTGCGCTGATGTTAGGCTTTGCCTTTCCAGTATTTACACGAGTGCATATGCAGCATCATGCCCATGTCAATGATCCAGACAATGATCCGGATCATTTTGTGTCTACTGGGGGGCCATTGTGGTTAATTGCTGCACGCTTTCTTTACCATGAGATTTTTTTCTTTAAGCGGCGTTTATGGCGTAAATATGAGTTACTTGAATGGTTTTTAAGCCGTTTATTTGTGGGAAGTATAGTTTATTACGCTGTTAGCCATGAAATTCTAGGTTATATACTCAATTTTTGGTTTTCACCCGCGTTGGTGGTAGGTTTAGCGTTAGGATTGTTTTTTGATTATTTACCTCACCGCCCGTTTCAAGAGCGCGATCGCTGGAAAAATGCTAGGGTTTATCCTAGTCGGATTCTAAATCTGCTGATTTTGGGGCAGAATTACCATCTAATTCATCATTTATGGCCAAGTATTCCTTGGTATAACTATCAAGCTGCTTACTATGCGACTCAGCCTTTGTTAGATTCAAAAGGGTCTTATCAAACTTTAGGTTTACTTCAAGGCAAGGATTTTCGCAACTTTGTATATGACCTATTTTTAGGAATTCGTTTTCATAAGAAAGATTCTGTCAAGCAAGTAGAAAAGGTGTCATAGCCAAGGCTGTATAAGCATTAGTGATATTTATGCAAAAAAAAGAGCAAGTTAAACTTGCTCTTTTTTTATGTTTGTTTATAACGGAGGCTAACCCACTATTAAAGGAAATGAGACTGCATTGCTTTTGATGGTAAGCTGATTTCGGCAAGGCTCCAATCTGGTCTGAGATTTTTGGCTTGACGCAGGTAGGGATGATAGATTTGGGTTTGGGAAGCTGGCAGATTGATATGAATTAAAAATCTAATACAGCGTTCTAAGCCACCCTCAACGTGCATTTGTTGGACATCTAGTAGTGCCACGTTGTCCCAGTGGGGTCGTTGGCGGGCGATCGCAGCCGGAAAAATAGCGTCTAGATCGCGGGTGGTTGTGAAGAAGGCACTAATGATTTCAGTGGGGTCTATTTGATTTTTTGTTTCTAATTCATCTAACAGTTCTTTTACTGCTTCTGCGATCGCCTCTATCGTATTTTCTGAGGCGGTTGTTGCCCCACGAATTGCCCTAACTCTCCACTCCACGCCAAGATCCTCCGATATCAATTTTGGATTTAAGATTTTAGTAGTTCTAAAATCTCAAATTTTACCTATGGTCTATACAGCCACAAAGGTTGACCATTGGTAGACAGTTCAAATTCTAACCAATTAATACCAGTTGATATCCCTGCTGCCTGAGAATTACTATTTAGCAGCCGATTTAACAAAGGTTTACGTTCTTCTAGGGTATAGCACTGAGTTTTTTCAGGATCTAGACCTGCCAGTTCTGCTGCCCAGCGACGGGCATCTTCTTCTGTACCTAGTCGGTCAACTACCCCTAATTCTAAAGCTTGCTGTCCTGTGAAAACACGACCATCAGCAAATTTCTTAACATTTTCTAGTTCAAGTTTTCGGGCATCGGCAACTGTTTGGGCAAATTGTTGATAAGTGGTATCAATCATCTGTTGCAGAATATCTTTTTCTTGCTCTGTAATATCTCGATCAAAAGCAAGAATGTCTTTATATGGACCAGATTTGATTACTTTAAAAGAAACGCCCACTTTTTCTAGCAAACCTTCTAAGTTATTGCCTCTGATAATCACACCGATACTGCCAGTAATCGTACCTGGATTAGCTACGATGTAATTGGCTCCCATACCAATGTAGACTCCCCCAGATGCGGAAATATTGCCAAAACTAGCAACTATTTTGACTTTTTCTTGCAGACGGACAAGGGCGCTGTAAATTTCTTGGGAATCTCCAACCGTCCCACCAGGGCTGTCAATTCTCAGGAGTAATGCGGGAAACTTTTTTTCTTCAACTGTTTTTAGGGCTTCTAGTACGTGCTTGCGTGTAGCACCTGCGATCGCACCTGTAATTTCAATGCGAGCAATTTGTTTACGAAATTTAGGCTTAAAAGGCCAAACCATGATTATTGAAAGGATAATTTGTTAATCAAATGAGCTATGGTTAAGCCTGGATGTGTGCTGAACCTTTTTCTAGTTTGCACGATCAGCGCCCTTTTAGTGGGGTTATTTGTTGTGGTGATCTCCGACTGATCATAGGCAGAGGGGGCAGGGGAGGTAGAGGGGGCAATTAAATGTTCATAGTATCAATATTTATCGCACTAATTACCGCACATACCTGTTTTTAGGCTTGCTTGGTATCTAAGATTGCTTAACTCAAAGATCAGATTTAAGTACAATCAGGTAAAGAAACTATACAATTTTTCAAAAATAAGTGCGATCGCATGAATTTCCAATCTGAATCAAAGCTTCCGTGGAAGGCGGTGCTGCTGATAGCGCCGTTTTTCTTTTGGGGAACGGCAATGGTAGCTATGAAAGGTGTTATTCCCGACACTACGCCTTTGTTTATGGCTGGAGTACGTTTGCTGCCCGCAGGAGTGCTGGTGTTGGTAGGGGCGGCTATAGCAGGTCGTCCCCAACCTCAAGGCTGGGCTGCATGGCTATGGATTATGTTATTTGCCTTAGTGGATGGCACTTTATTTCAAGGCTTTCTAGCTGAAGGTTTGGTGAGAACGGGTGCTGGTTTGGGTTCAGTGATGATTGACTCTCAGCCTCTGGCGGTGGCAATACTTTCAGCTTGGTTGTTTGGGGAAGTTATTGGTATTTGGGGCTGGCTAGGGCTAGGTTTTGGGGTTTTGGGCATCAGTTTGATTGGCTTACCGGATGAGTGGGTTTTAAATTTCCTGAGTAGTAGTACAACGTCAGTAAATGGTAGTTGGCAGCAACTATTGGAGCATGGGGAGTGGTTAATGCTACTAGCTGCGTTGTCGATGGCGGTTGGGACTGTGTTGATTCGGTTTGTTTGCCGATACGCGGATGCTGTGGTAGCTACAGGTTGGCACATGATTTTAGGTGGGTTGCCCTTATTTGCACTCTCAGGTGTTTGGGAAACTAACCAATGGACGCATATTGATTTTGCTGGCTGGATGGCGTTAAGTTATTCGACAATTTTGGGAAGTGCGATCGCCTACGGTTTATTCTTTTACTTTGCATCTCTTGGCAACCTTACCAGTTTAAGTTCTCTAACTTTTCTAACACCAATATTTGCACTGTTTTTTGGCAATATATTTCTTAATGAGGTGCTTAGTGGAGTGCAATCATTTGGTGTGGGTTTAACTTTGGTGAGTATCTATCTAATTAATCAACGTGATGCGATCGCACTTAAGTTAAAATCTTTCACAACCCCACAACCCCAAAACCTCTCAACACCAGAATTTGATTTAAATATATCAGAGGAAGAAAATCTTCTACTGTTAGAGCCTTCTGAAAGTTCTTTGGCTACCATACCTGTACAGGTAAAAGAATCAGAACCTGAAAAGTCCAATTCTTAGCTATTAACCCAAATATTTTTATTGAGGTAAACGATACATTATTAACTAACCTCAATAGATACCCGACCAAACTAGCTGTTTTAAGCACAGATTTAATATATGATTCCTGATCGTTCTAAATTCTTTATATTTACTTTTATTACCTGTTTGAGCTATGCAGCCAGCCGACAAAGTAGTGTTTTAGCGTATCCAACCCTAGCCCAGTTTCCACCACAGCAGTCAATTTTAGAAAACACTACTGCTAATGGTCAGTCTAACTCCATAGTAGTTGCTCAGGCTTATCCAGGTGTGACTGATATGCCGACTCTTAATAGAGGTTCTAAAGGTGAAAAAGTTGGGGAACTACAAACCCAGTTGAAACAGCTTGGGTTCTACGACGGTCCTGTGGATAAAAGTTATGGCGAAAAATTGCAATTTGCTGTAGCCAAATTCCAAAATGCTGTTGGGTTAACGGCTGATGGTGTGACAACGCCTGCTACTTGGCAATGGCTTCAAATCATACAAAGCCAAAACTCCACTGCTGTTGCGACACCAACACAACCAAAGCAAACTACTTCTGTACCTACCTCCCTACAACCAACTCCCCAACCCACTGCTGTTGCGACACCAACACAACCAACCCAGCAAACTACTCTTGTACCTACCCCTCTACAACCAACTCCCCAACCCACTGCTGTTGCGACACCAACACAACCAACCCAGAAAACCACATCTAGTGTCCAAGAGAAATCCTCATCAGAAATGCCTGTTACGAGTGCCAACACTACTCAAATAGCCCAAAACCCGAACTCAAGTGCTGTTAAAACAGTTGCTACTGAGTCTGATATCCCTCGTTGGGTGTGGTTACTAATAGGCTTTGTGTTTACTGTTATTGGGGTAGGAGGGGGAATATACTTATTTATGAAATTGTTTGGTTATGAACCTTTTGAAGAAGAAAACCAAGCAGAAACTTACATATCACCTCCTCCACCGCCTCGTTCTAGGAGAGTAGAACCCCCAACCCCTAGAACTAAAAAGACAAGCCCTAAAAATAGTTACCCCTCATCAACGCCCAGGGTAGTAGAAACCATCAGTATTGAACCACAGCCAAAACGTCAAGCACCAACCGAAGCTATAGTTGTTGAACAAACTACTCGCTTACCAAAAATTAATATAAATGATGAATTAATTAAAGATTTGCGCGAACCCAATAAAAGTAAGCAACGCAAAGCTATCTGGGAGTTGGCTCAACAGGGAGATTCGCGAGCAGTTCAACCATTGTTGGATTTAATGATTGACTCTGATTCTACACAGCGTAGCTTAATTATAGATGCACTTTCCCAAATAGGTATTCGCACTCTAAAACATATAAACAGGGCATTTGCTATCTCGCTAGAAGATGAAAATGCTGAAGTGCGGAAAAATACTATTCGGGATTTAACTAGAGTGTATGAATCATTATCTCAAATCAATCAACTTTTGTTGCACGCGGCTGATGATGAAGATAGCGAAGTACAGGAAACGGCGGAGTGGGCATTAAGTCAGTTAAATCGTATTCGTGTAGCATCGGGTGTTGAGAATGGGCAACTGCCTAATTATGGCAATTCAACAGATAATTCTGCTTTATAGCTGCAAAGATAGCTTGAAGCTATTAAGTTTCTAAATTTAAGCTAATTGAACGTGACTATTAATACAGCTAAATCACTTAATTTACTATTTATATCCAGTCCTGTTGGTCCACTTGGTTCAGGAATGGGGGGCGGAGTAGAACTAACTGTTAAAAATATTGCCCAAGAAATGTTAAGGCGGGGTCATAATTTAAAAGTTGTTGCTCCCCAAGACTCTGTTTTAGGAACACTACCGATAATTGCGATCGCCGGAGAGTTGCAAACTAGCGCCCAAACTCAGCTAAACAATGACCCAATTATCATGCCAGGAAATGCTGTGTTGGCAAATATGTGGGACTATGCGCGGCAAGTGCAAGCAGACTATGATTTGATTGTTAATTTTGCTTACGATTGGTTGCCTTTTTACCTAAGTTCTTTTTTTACCTGTCCAATTGCTCATTTAATTAGTATGGGTTCTTTAACTGATGCAATGGATCAGATTATTGAACAGGTGGCAAATAAGTTTCCTAAAAATATTGCTTTTCACAGCCGTGTACAAGCAGCAACTTTTTCTTTTGGTAATCAGCATCGCTGTTTAGGAAATGGATTTGATTTATCGCTCTACAATTTCTGTAATAAACCCGATAATTGTTTAGGTTGGGTGGGTAGAATTGCCCCAGAAAAGGGTTTAGAGGATGCTGTTGCTGTTGCTGAAATTACAGGTATTCCTTTAAAAATATTAGGAAAAATTCAGGATGAGGAATACTGGCAACAAATTTGCCAAAAATATCTTAATGCCCCAGTAAAATATCTGGGATTTTTACCAACAAAGCAGTTACAAAAAGAGCTAGGTAAATGTAAAGCAATGTTGGTAACGCCTCGTTGGGTAGAAGCTTTTGGCAATGTAGTGATTGAAGCACTAGCTTGTGGAGTACCTGTGATTGCTTATCGTAGGGGTGGACCATCAGAAATAGTTGCAGATGGCAAAACAGGTTTTTTAGTAGAACCAGATAGTGTAATGGGTTTGATAGAAGCGATTAAAAAGATAGATGAAATTGATCGTGATGCTTGCCACCAAGAAGCGGAGAGGGAGTATTCAATAATGGCAATGGGCGATCGCACCGAACAATGGTTTTGGGATATTTTGAGTTAGTGTAGCGCGAGCGATACTCCTGCGGAGTCGCTTCGCTATCGCACTCTTTGCAAAACCCTTACCCCACACTAACTGCTAGTAGCATTCCCAATCCTAATAAAAAACTTCCTAAAATTAACCATAAGAATAAACCCAAGGGTGAACGTCTGAGTTTACGCTGCTTAATTTTATTCCTAAGACTTGTCATAGTTCCACTTAAATTTTAAGGAATTGAAATAGAGCGCAGTAGCCGCTCAACAATCGTTTTAGCCCGTCTTCCCCCTGCTGGAATGATGCGATGGGAAAGAACATGAGGTGCTAAAAACTTCACATCATCAGGGATGGCATAATCGCGACCTTCTAGGAAAGCTAATGCTTGTGTCGCTTTTTGTAATGCCACTGCACCACGCGGACTTGCACCTAATGTAATTTCTTCATCTGCCCGTGTTGCTCGTACTAAATTTAGGATGTACTGTTGCAAAGGCGTTTCCACCTTTACCCGACTACAAAGTTGCTTTAATTCCGTAACTTCTTCTGTGCTTATACAAGGCTGCAAATCCTCAAATGTCATACCATCCTGCAAGCGTTGCAGCATTTGTAGTTCTTCCTCTTCTTTGGGATACCCTAAAGTTAAGGACAGAGTAAAACGATCCATCTGCGCTTCTGGTAAGGGAAATGTACCCTGATATTCAATCGGATTTTGGGTAGCAATCACAAAAAACGGATTAGGAACAGAACGAGAGAGTCCATCAACTGTGACTTGACGCTCTTCCATTACTTCTAGTAAAGCTGATTGGGTGCGGGGTGTCGCCCTGTTAATTTCATCAGTAAGTAGGATATTAGCAAATACTGGTCCAGCTATAAATTCAAATTCGCGGCTGCTAGGATTCCAGATGTTTGTACCAGTTATATCTGTTGGTAACAAATCAGGCGTACATTGAATACGCTGGAAGCGTCCATGTATTGAGCGTGCTAAGGATTTAGCGAGCAAGGTTTTACCGACACCAGGGACATCTTCTAGCAAGGCGTGTCCCCCAGAAAGCAGCGCGACTAAAACCAGGCGGATAGCATCACTTTTACCAACAATAGTACGACCCAAATTTTCCGTTAGCTGCTCAATACTTGTTGTCATAACCGCTACACCCTAAACTTAATAACTTTTAGCTTAAAACGGAAACATCGGTCATCGGTCATCGGTCATGGGTCATTGTTTAATTGTTAATAAAGTTTTTGCAACTGCTGCATCTGCTTGTATTTGCTCCTTGAGGGCGTTGAGGGAATCAAATTTTTGTTCCGGTCGCAAAAAGTGTTCTAAGCTTACCGTTAATGTTTGCCCATATAAATCTCCAGACCAATCCAATAAATGAACTTCGACGGTGACACTGCTGCCATTTACTGTTGGGCGCTTACCAATGTTCATTACTGCTGGGATGGGTGATGCTAATGGAGTGAGATGTGAAGCATAGGCGCGAACACAGTAAACTCCTGTCTGAGGTAAAAACTTTTCTGGCGGTAGTTCCAAGTTAGCAGTAGGGAAATTAATTGTTCTGCCTAGTTGCTTCCCTTGTACTACTTTCCCTGACAGGGTGTAGGCGCGTCCCAGTAGTCGATTTGCCTGAGTTATTTCTCCTTGCAACAGTGCTTCACGAATAGCAGAACTACTGATCCGTTCTCCTTGACAAGTTTGCAATGGTACTGTATTAACATTTATACCGAAAGATGAGGCGATCGCTTGTAAGTCTGCTGATGTCCCTGTTCTCCCTTTTCCAAAGCGAAAATCACAACCGACGCTGATCCAATTAGCTTGTAACTCCTCAATTAAAATTTTTTCCACAAATTGTTGTGGACTGAGATCGGCTAGTTCTCGATCAAATGGTAATAATACTAGCTGTTCGACACCAAGCGATCGCAACTGTTCCACTTTTTCTGCCATCGGTGTCAGCAGTTTTCGCGCTTGTCCCGTAAAAAATTCTTGGGGATGTGGATTAAATGTCACCACAGTTTTATAAATGTGGTTTTTATCCTTAATCGTAGTTATTTCCGATGCTTCCTGAGATGCTGATACTGTGACATCATCAACCCAACCTTGTTGCTCTGGCACTGGTAATGCCACATTTAAAGGTTCATAAGTTTTAGATAAATTTACCACAGGTACTACAACCTGTTGATGACCACGATGCACTCCGTCAAAATTTCCCAGAGCGATCGCCGTCGGCGTTAAAGCCGTTTCTAAATCAGAAGTAACCCACACAATTTACATTTTTACATATTTATTAATAATTATTAACTTATTAGGTAACAGTTGGGAAAAATTTTTCTATTAAACAAGGTAGGAGCAGTTACTATAGTTCCCAAAAACCTGAGCAAATATTTCATGCAGTTATTTTAGTTAAAAATAAATAAATTGCCGAACTAAAATAACTTCTACCAGGGGGGAGAACTTATGGAATGTTTTTCAACCAATATCAAACAAACCGTGCAGCTAACTTCTCAATGATCAGCGCCGACGCTTCAAACGGAAACACTGGTTTCTTCTGCTAATACTGAATTTGTGACAGTTGGAGGAACTAACTGAATGGAAAGACCTTCACGAGCCATCAGAGTGTCAGGAAACTCTTGTACGGCTTCTTCACCCAAACGATCAAGAAAATCATCATTGTGTAGTGGATCGTGGTGAAAAATCACTAATTTTTTAACATTAGCTGCACGGGCTACTTTTACACCTTCCACCCAGGTTGAATGCCCCCAACCAACTTTGCTAGATGCTGGTGAGGAATATTCTTCTTCAGTATAGGTAGCATCGTAAATCAGCACATCAGCATTATGAGCTAATTCCAGGACATTTTCATCTAAGCGGTCTGGAAAGTGTTCTGTATCTGTAATATAAGCAGCAGCATATCCGTTCCAGCTAATTCGGTAACCAGTGGCATCACCTGGATGGTTTAAAGGAGCATTTTCTATGGTTACGTCTCCAATTTGAATCTTTCCCCGCATTTCGATGTCATAAAACTGCAAATCAGCACCCATAATCTGTAAAGGCACTGGAAAATTAGGGTGCAGCATTTGGTCGTTCAAGCGTTGCTTAATTGTTGCCCCATTGGGAGCAGGCGCTCCATGAATATGAAAGCGATTTCCTTTAATAAAGGCTGGAACAAAGAAGGGGAACCCTTGAATATGATCCCAATGAGAGTGGGTGAAGAACATATAAGCTTCTACGGGCATTTGCGACAGCAGGGATTGTCCTAATACTCGTAATCCAGTACCACCATCAAAGATTAGGCGTTCACCACCAACTCGCATTTCAACGCAAGGTGTATTACCACCATAACGAACTGTTTCAGGACCTGGAGATGCAATGCTGCCTCGAACACCCCAGAATTGAATTGTAAATAAGTTTTGCTTGCTAGACATTGATGTTCCCTGCATTCCTTGCTGTTGCGGTTTAGCGAGTAAAGATTTATGAGGTTATTTATTCTAGTTGATGCCATCAATAACCTCTGAGTAGCGGCAAGATTACGTGATTGAGCGTTTAATCGCTTTATATAGTTTTATGACTATGCAGCTAAAGTTAAGTTTGAGTTTGAAGAGCAAATTATGGTAAATTGCTGGTAAAGCCAAGTCTAACTTTATGAGTAAGCATTCCTTGCTACTCTATGGCGCTTCTTGAGGCAGATGCAGTTGAGCCACGAAAATTTTGTTAACTCTAGGTATTTAAATATTTTACTGCATCTTAGATTTATACATATCACGCTAATTAATTTAGAATATTTCTACTAATACAAGCTTAACAGTGTTATTCCTCTTGTTTGCGAGTTAGGGCATGGTTTAGATGTGATCTAGCTCACTTATAGTATTAGTGAAGGTTGCCTGACTAGCAATAAGCCCAAACACAGGCAACGCTAGAGTTTTACAATGAATTGATATTGCGAGGAATATATGGCTACTAAAGTAGAAATTTATACGTGGAGAAGCTGCCCTTTTTGTATAAGTGCCAAAAATTTACTGAAAAACAAGGGCGTGGAGTTTACGGAATACGCTATAGACGGCGATGAAGCAGCACGTAGCAAGATGGCAAAAAGATCCAGTGGTCGTCGCTCTGTTCCCCAAATATTTGTTAATGATCAACATATCGGTGGCTGTGATGACCTTTATGATCTAGATGCTGGGGGTAATTTAGATCCACTTTTACAGTAGAGTGCTGGCAACGGATGGGTTAAGGGCTGGGATTATAGGTTTAATTGAGAGGGAACGGATGTAACGGATGAGTTATTGGTGGGAGGTGATTATGATCCCGAACGGATGTAATGGATGAGTTATAAGGATACAAATGAAAATCGCTTTTATTATTGACCCAATTCAACGGTTAGATCCGACTCATGACACCAGTGTGGCGCTGATAGAAGCAGCGCAGGCACTAGGACACGAGGTTTGGATTACTCAAGCACAGATGTTAAGTGTTGTTAAAAGTCAAGCTTGGGCTATACTTGAGCGAGTGGAATTGACACCTGTACAACTGTTGGAAGGGCGTTGGGTTGCGTCGGAAAATTGGTATAAATTGGGCGATCGCGTTTTATTACCGCTTGAGGAAATGGACGCTGTGTTCATGCGGAAAGATCCGCCTGTAACGGTTCCATATCTCTACACTACTTACATTCTGGACTATATTAATCCAGAGAAAACTTTGGTGGTTAATTCTCCTGCTGGTTTGCGGGCGGCAAATGAGAAGATGTATGCGCTTCAGTTTACTGAGGCAATACCGGAAACTATTGTTAGTCAGGATAAAGAAATTATTCGGGAGTTTGTGGAGAAGAAAGGGGCAGCAATCCTGAAGCCGTTGGGAAATAAGGCTGGTGAAGGGATTTTATATTTGGAAGCGAGCGATCGCAATTTTAACTCCATAATTGAAATTAGCACTCAATGGGGGCAGGTTCCCGTGATGATTCAAACTTATCTACCGGAAGCCAAGGATGGAGATAAGCGAATTATCCTTTTAAATGGTGAGCCAATTGGTACGGTAAATCGAATTCCTACTGGTAATGAATTTCGTGGCAACATGGCTGTAGGCGGTAGAGTTGCTCAAACAGAAATTACTGAGCGAGAGCATCAGATGTGCGTTCAAATGGCAGCAAAATTGCAACAGGATGGTTTGTATTTTGTAGGTATTGATGTGATTGGTGGGTATCTTACGGAAGTTAATGTTACCAGTCCTACGGGTATCCGTGAGATTGACCGCTTAAGTGGCGCTAATCTGGGTAAGCAGGTAATGGAATGGCTGGGGCAACGGATGGGTTAAGGGCTGTAAGCAGAGGTTGAATTTATAGAAAACGGATGTAACGGATGGGTTATTGGTGGGTGTTCGGGGTTTTGGCTGGTAAGTGGTGGATAAATTGCTAGTTGATTTGGTTGTTGAGTAGAAATTCAAATTTAATAGTTAGAAATGAATCAGGCTGTAATTGGTGTAGGAATAGTTGGTACTGGATTTGGTCAGAAGGTGCATATTCCTGGTTTCCAAGCTAACCCGCGTACTAAGGTTGTAGCTGTTTATCATCGGGATTTGGCGCAGGCTAAAGCTATAGCTTCATCTCATAATATTCCTTATGCTTGCCAAACAATTGAAGAAGTTATTGCGTTACCTGATGTTACTGGGGTTAGCATCTCTACACCACCATTTCTGCACTATGAAATGGCTAAAAAGGTAATAAGTGCGGGCAAGCATTTGTTATTAGAAAAACCAACAACTTTGAATGCTTTGGAGGCGCGAGAATTATATCAACTGGCAACTGAGCAAGGTGTTGTTGCCACTATGGATTTTGAATTTCGCTTTGTTCCTGCTTGGATGCGGTTGGCGGAATTATTAGCAGAGGGTTATGTGGGGAATAAGCGGTTAATTAAGATTGATTGGTTGGTGTCTAGTCGTGCTGATGCTTCTCGCCCTTGGAATTGGTATGCGCGTAAGGATCAAGGAGGAGGGGCTTTAGGTGCGATCGCATCCCACAGTTTTGATTATATTAGCTGGTTGTTTGGCTCAATCAAACGTTTAAATGCTCGCTTGAGTACAGCTATTCCTGAGCGTCCTTTACCTGATACTGGGGAAATGAAACCAGTAGATGCTGATGATACTTGTATGCTGATGTTGGAGTTAGCTGATGGTACTCCTTGCCAGCTTTGCATCAGTTCGATAGCTTCTCAAGGGCGTGGACACTGGTTAGAAGTATATGGCGATCGCGGTACTTTAGTTTTAGGTAGCGATAATCAGAAAGATTATGTACATGGATTTCGTCTTTGGGGCGCACCAACGGGAAAACCTCTCGCTGAGATAGAAATTCCAAATCGCTTGACTTTTCCCAAAAGTTATGCTGATGGACGCATTGCTCCATTTATGCGAGTCGTGGATCAATGGGTGCAAGGTATTAATCTTGGTGAAGAAGTAACGCCTTCGCTACGTGAAGGTGTTTACTCCCAAATGCTGATGGATTTGAGTCATCAATCTAATCAGCAAAATTGTTGGGTTGATGTGCCAGAATTAGATATGTTTTTGACTCAAAACTAAGGTTTAGGCAATATGATTTCGGGTGTAGGAATGGGAGAGAAGATTAAAAAAACTTACCCTAAATAAATCTCTTTAATTTTTTAATGCGATTATTCTGTATTTGTCATATTTTTTTTTAATAGGGAAAATTACTATTTTCAACCGCGTTTCTTTATACGTGCCTGAGTTTTGGCACTTTTTGGTAAGATGCGTGTTAGCCTGAATGGTCCTTTAGCGGTAGCTTTACCAGATGAGTGTTTACAAGATACTTGACCTGTAATAGTATTACCGTCTTTGCTAAGAGTGCCTCTAAAATATTCTTTAAATCCTCCGCCGTATTCAGTAAAGCTAAAAATTTTTCCTGCTACTTTAGGATTTGATATAGAAAACTTTTCCCGCTTTTTTTGCTGTAAATTTATCCAAGAACGAAAAGGCTGAATAGTAATTTTACCATTTTGTTGATGAACCATTTTTAATTTAGCAGTTGCAAATTTACGTTTAGATAAACCAGGCAAAGAACCACTATGACAGCCTGTTAAGCGTGGAGTAATTGAGTAGAATTGAGGACTTTTCACAATCCATTGTCCTGTTAAGTTAACTCGTTTGCCTTTAGTGACAGCAGTGGCTGGCTGATGGAAAAAAGGCATTATACTTAATAAAGTGAAAAGAGCGATCGCACAATATTTATATTTTTGCATACTTAACCTCACGAACATTATTCAATATTTGAAGATTACCCCAAATGTATTCACAAACAAACAAAAGTTAAAAATAATTCATGGAGTAGTAATTTAAATTATGCTCTCTTCAAAAATATTTTTTATATTTTGTTTACTTGTAAATAGTTTCATCTAAAAACAAAATCTTCCCTCCCCATCAACAGGGAAGGGAAACTTTAGGTGCTATATTTTTCAGGTGAATCTACTTAATACTTTCTTTCTTGCGGCTGAAACATAGTAACCTTAACTGGGAGGTAATTCAAATCAATACCCGCAGGAGAATAGTAAGCAAGTGTATGTTTCATAAAATTATTATCATCCCGTTGATCGTAGTCTGTACGATAATGTGCGCCTCGGCTTTCTTGGCGATTTAAAGCTGAAGTTAAAATCATTTGTCCAACAATCATTAAATTTCGTAATTCTAAGGCTTCAATAATTTCACTATTCCAGAGTTTACCTTTATCATCAAGGTAGATTTGTTGGTATTGTTGTTGTAGTTGTTGCAACTTTTCTAAACCTTCGCGCATTAATTCATCTGTACGAAAGACACCGCAAAACTGAGTCATAGTGTCTTGAAAAGTTTGACGTAATTGGTTAATGCGGATAGTTCCAGGTTGATTTAGTAATGATTGAATTTGTTCTTGGGCTGCTTTGATATATTTTTGTTCGTCTAGTTGTGGTAATTTGCGATTTTGGATAAATTGTGCGATCGCAGCACCAGTTCTTTTTCCATACACCACACATTCTAATAGAGAATTACTACCTAATCTATTAGCACCGTGAACCGATACACACGCGGCTTCTCCCGCAGCAAAGAAAGCATCAATTAAATTTTCTGGACTACTACGCACTTGCCCATCTGTGTTTGTAGGAATCCCACCCATTGAATAATGAATTGTCGGGCGTACAGGCATTGGTTGATTAACCGCATCAATACCTACAAGTCGGTGTGCTTCTTCCCAAGCAAAGGGAACCCGACTCATTATTTTTTCTCTTCCCATGTGGCGGAGGTCGAGATGAACAAATGCCCCGCCTGCACTCCCATCGGGATGTATACCACGACCCGCAGCAATTTCTAGTGCGATCGATCTTGATGTAATATCACGGGGGGCAAGTTCCATCCTACTTGGGGCGTATTTTGCCATAAAGCGATCGCCATCACTATTAATTAAATAAGCACCTTCCCCTCTCACCGCCTCAGAAATTAGTACGCCTACTGGATACAACCCAGTTGGATGAAACTGGACAAACTCCATATCTTCCAAAGGCACACCAGCAATGGCAGACATAGCTAAACCATCACCTGTCGAGGCATAGTCATTAGAAGTAGTGTTATAAACCCTGCCATATCCGCCAGTAGCAAACATCACCGCCTTAGCGCGGACAACTTCTATATGTCCGTCGTGAATGCGATACATCACGATGCCTTTGGCTTGGGCATCTTCCAGAATTAGCTGCATAACGTACCACTCATCATAGATGTGGACACCGTTATGTCTGAGGTTGTTAACCAATTCATGCAAAATTGCATGACCTGTTTTATCAGCCGCGTAGCAGGTGCGGCGGTGGGAATGACCACCAAAAGCGCGTTGGGCAATGCGACCATCAGGTAAACGGGAGAATAAAACTCCCATGTGTTCGAGGTCAATTACCACATCTGCTGCTTCCTTAGTGAGGTTAAACTAAGCGATTCCCTCACGAGAACCGCTCGTCTCCAAAACCGTGCTTGAGACTTTCACCTCACACGGCTCCTAAGTAATAAGGTCATTGTCATTGATACCTCTGTTACCCGATTTGTCGGGCTTAGGTTTGGCACTATTGCAGCCAGATTTTGTACCGAGACTGCCATCACTGGCAGTCTTTTTATCGTGGCAATGGCGGTGTAGTAGTTGCATATTTTTGTACTCATTCTTTCCGCCTTTTGACTTAGGAATGATATGGTCAACTTCAATCACCGATTCTTCCGTAAATTGCAATTTGCAGTGGGCGCATTTCCCTTTCTGTTCCTCAAGAAGTGTTGCCACCTTCTTAGGCATTTCTGGGTTATGTCCCATTCTTGTACTCCAGTAAACTAGGTTGCCATCGTAAGGACTGGCATCGCTTTTAATTTTTACATGACGAACTATTTCAGTTGTTCTATGTTTTATTAACCGCGTGGGGTCTTGCCCCGTTTGCGTGGTTGCGAATACCCAGTTTTCTCCGTCTATGGTTTGCCAATATTTATTGGTTATCCATCCCCATGATTTGTTTGGGTGACGGCGTTTTGCCCAGCTAATTAACTTTTTGTACACTTTATGGTCTAGTTCAGCGAATACCTTTGAACTAATTTGTGTTCGGTAGTAGTTAGCCCACCCTTTAATGATTGGGTTCAAATGGGCTATCAGTGCCACTTGTGTGGATGTTTTATGTCGGTCTACTACCTCAGCAATCCGGTCGTAGTGTACTTTTACCTTTTCTTTGCTGGGTTTGATGAGTGTTTTGAATCCAAGCGGTTTCCCATTAGACTTATAAGCCGTGTTGTGTTTACCAACTAGGTACTGCCTAACGTTAAACCCCAGGAAGTTAAACCCTGCGTCTTGCCCTTCGTATCTATTCAAAGTATGGGCAAGGCGTGTTTTACTTGGTTTCAATTCTAGACCCATGCCATTTAACCACTCAGAGATTATCTCTTTACATCTAGTGACAACGGTTATTTCTTCGTGCAGTATCACAAAGTCATCGGCGTAACGGATTAAGCTTAGAGATTTGCGTTTGTCTCTTTTGCCCTGTTGTCTCCCTCTTTGGTCTTTGAGGTCTATGGTTTCAGCAAATTGCTTTATCCGTTCTTCCATCCCGTGAAGGGCAATATTTGCCAATAGTGGCGAAATAACCCCGCCTTGTGGCGTACCCTCCGATGTGGAGAATAGTTGTTTGCCATCCATCACTCCTGATTTCAGCCATGCTCCTATCTGACGTTTTAGGGTTGGGAATGTGTTTAGCTTTTTGAGAAGTTCCCTGTGATTAATTCTGTCGAAACACTTAGCAATGTCGGCATCCAGTACATACTTGGCTTTTTGCTTAATTGTTGCGAAGATTGCTTCGACTGCATCATGGCATGAGCGTCCTGGTCGGAATCCGTATGAGTTGGGTTCAAATCGTGCTTCCCACTCCGGTTCAAGTGCTAGTTTTACTAACGCTTGAAGCGCCCTGTCGTACATCGTGGGAATCCCAAGAGGACGCTTTTCGTCCGTTCCTGGTTTATCTATCCATACCCTACGAGTGGGCATGGCTTTCCCCTTTAGCGCAAGTTTTCTGACCAATGCCAGCCTTTGTACGGGAGTTAAGGATTTTACCCCGTCTATTCCGGCTGTTTTCTTGGTTAGAGTCGATGTCCGCATTACTGCGATGCACCTCTCCTTCAGAACCGGACGTGCGACTTTCATCGCATCCGGCTCCTAGCAACCTATGGGTAACTGGGTTATACCCAAAATCCCCTTCATAAACCGTTTTCAGGAATCGACTTCCACCTCATCACCGTCTTGAATCTTCCGAACATTTGGAGGCTTTGTATTCCCCTTTAAGCTGGACAGTTACAGCTTCAGTCCGTTCAACTTGTTCGCATGACGTGCGTTTTCCTTAGATTGTCAGTCTATGTTCCGTCTAGTCCTTTCTTAGCCGTTCTTCCGGGCTTGGGAGATTGCCCATCTGCTTCAATACGTGCTGCTAACAATCCCAGTGTTATCATCTACCTGTATCCAAGTTGATTGCAGTCCGTTTGTCTAAGCATGGTCTAATCCATTTCTAGATTTCTCGGTTGCTGGGGGCAGTTTCCGCCCCCATCCTACCCGCCTCTTTCCGGTAAGGGGTTAATCATTTCCCTCCACTCTGGTTGTCAACCCTGAGAAGTTAGAGACGTTTTTACTCGTTCCGTTCCTTAGATTGATTGATACTTTAGGTGTCACCACTTCGCCTACTACCAACCCAAGGTTATGCAGCTATTCCAGGGATGTGCTGCGGGTTTATAGGTAGTCAAGTCGAGATTTAACCAGATTCTCGCTTAGATATAAGACGCTTTTTCAGGTGCTTCACATTAAGTTCACCATAGTATCCCCCCCATTAGCGCCAGTGTGCCTATCTGATTTGGCTCTGATTGCGCCCTGCTTCCAGCTTCGCTCTAGTGATTAACCTCGGCGTGGACAGATAGGGAGTCACTTCTAACCTTGAAGGGTAGGACTTTCACCTACATCCAAGGAACAGTTATAAGATTTTCAAGGTTCTGCCTTGACGTACTTACTGCGGGTTATGTATTAGCCGCAAACGAGCCGCACCCCTGGTTATCTTGTGTCACGCGACGCACCGACAGCATCTTTCCTGACCATGACCTCATCAGAGTCTTTTGGAGTCTGCGAACTGCTGCCATATCACCACGACTAGAGGCTTTGAATATTCGCTTTTGTAGCTTATAAACACGGATTTCTAGCTTACGCCAGTCCACCTTGCTCCATTCCACCATCAGTTTTTGAGACTGTGTATTAGACATATTCACCACTACTTGAGACTATTCATTCCTTATCACCGTGAGTCTGTCAGCCTATCCTTACCATTACAGCAAGGCGTTTGCTTCTGACTCAATCCCCCCCACTCGTAGCATCCGGTTAGCACCTACTCTCGGTTTTCGACCACCGAGAGAGCATACGAGGGGTTACTTCGTTCCGAGTGACCATACTATGAATCTTTAGAGTTCCACTCTCCATCGGGTTTATTTGGAGATGCTGTTGGTCGGGATATCATCCGCCAACCTCTTATCCTTGCCTTTTGGCTTGCAGCATATCAGCCCTTTTTGCTGCTTTCGCGTAACGATGGTTCAGTCGTGGATTCAAGCCGTAGCCTTACTCATGGATTCTTTGCTTGCCTCTCACTACCTTTGGGCTAGGAGTGATTTAGGCTTTTATCCCCGCTTCAGGCTTTGATGGCTAGTCGCGAACCTGGGGGATATGCTTTCACCTGGCATCTACAGGGGAGGGATTTGCACCCTCAAAGTCACTCAGTTGTCAAGGTTCGGGTATCACTATCTTGGGTTCGGTTATCCTTGCCTTATTTTTGTGAACTTTTGTAAAACCTTGCGGGTAATCCCTACCTATTTCTAAGTATTTCTACCCAACGAATCGCACGATTTCTACAGCGTCTTGATCTGCGAGGTAATCTGACCCCTTAACCGTGTCAAAAGCATGAGCTTCCCAACTGTCTTCTGCATCAACATTTTTTAATGTTGCTGCCATACCGCCTTGTGCAGCTACCGAGTGCGATCGAATAGGATGGGTTTTGGCAACTAGGGCGATATCTGCGCTGGGGTAGGTACGAGCAATTTCTAAGGCAGCCCGACAACCAGCTAGTCCACCGCCGACAATGATGACATCATGTTCTAACATTTTCCGTCAGATATCTGAGATTTCTAGATCTATGCTGACGCAAAAAAAAACTTCCCTGCTTTTTGCCTGGAAAGTTTTTTGCAAATTTGTTACTTATAGCAACCGCTACAGCAGTTAGAACATTAGGGTGTGTTTTCAAACTATATTGGCTCCGTTTCGGTCGGTGAGATCCCCCTAAATCCCCCTTAAAAAGGGGGACTTTGACTGAATTCTCCCCCCTTTTTAACCTCTGCTGGGGGGGATCGAAGGGTTTGAAAACACGCCCTAGACCCCTTGTTCTCAATCACAACTTTTTTAATCGCAGATGTGAGCAGATATAGGCGGAGCCTTCCCGTAGCGTACGCAGGCGATCGCAGATGTTAACCAAGATTTGATCGTTGTCCTAAACTTCTTGTCTGTTGCTATAAAATTGGCAAGAAAATGTTTAACCTTTTGAGCCGTAAGTACTTAATTGGTTACTGCCACTAGATTCTTGGACAGGCGCATTTACAGGACTGGTGCGAGTTGTTTGATTTGATTCTATAGGAGAAAACTCAATATGATTCAGTAAGGTGGTCACGAAAGCAAATAGCAAGAAAGGCAAAGACAGCACTAAGATTAATCCCACTGTAGCTAATGCGTATGTATGGCGAGTAGTACTCCACAACGCCAGCGCGGATGCGAGGCTGATAAAAATCACAATTAACCAGATGATGATTTGACCGTAAATATCCCCAAAACTTAGGGTACAGACCATACGATACTTTTGTAAGCTTTCCATGCTTTTATCTCACAACTATTTATTTAAAGTTTAAGGATAAGCCCAGATTTAAGTTCTAGGAAATTTTTCAATCTTTCTAAAGAACTCGCAACAGAACTTTACAATTTACCACCTTAAAGTTGGTATAGATTGCGCCTGATACTGTCTTAACACATCTATCTTCAGTAAGTAATATGTGCAAAGAAAGAAGAATTTATAGAAAAGCTGATTCAACCTTCAACAAAAATCAATAAATTAATCAACTTATGGCAAAAATTAGTTCTTCCATCTGTGTTTATCTGTGGTTAATTATCTCAAATCTGGCTTAAACAATAAATCTAACAATAGGAAGTTATCAAACAAACTAAGCATATTTTACTCATACCACTTGTGTTATTATTTCAACTCAAACTCATCAAACTTCACTACTTCCGAATTTGGTTTACTTGTATCAAAGCGGTAACTACTTACTATTCCTGTCTCAGTATCTAAAATACTAAATACCGTTATGTCATTACTAGCAATATAAGGCAAAGGCTTACCATCTTCACTGATTAATGGCGCAATTGTTGGTACTATTGGCTCTAATCCATAAGGATCACCTGTTGCGGTATATTCTTCTTGATAATTAATTGGTACAGGTCGCTGATTGTTACCCCAAGCTGCACCGTAAGAATTACCGACATTAGAAGTTTCTAAAAAGTTTGTACCGCTAGAACTAATAAAACGGTTCCACAAATGGGAGTGTCCAAAAAATACCAACTGTACACCAGCAGATTCTAATAATGGTACTAAATCACAAGTAATATAATCAGCATTTTTAGGGTATTCATAACGAATTGCCTTGATGCTGCCATCGGCATTGCGTTCAATTACTTGAACTGGATTAGTATAAGCGGGGACAATGTTGCCACCTAAAGTATGTGGCGGGTGGTGCAACATTACTACTTTGTATTTTGCTTGTTTAAACTCTGTGCTATTAAGTTCTGTTTCCAGCCATAAATATTGTTCACTACCCTTGACAATTGCTTCAAAAATATGCTGTCCATAACCCCAGTTTTCAGGGTTATTCAAGTCTTGCTGTCTTTCTTGGTATCTACCTTGAATGGTAGGATCAAGACTGTGCGATCGCCAAATAGCAGTAACATAGAGAACCACTAAGAAAATATCGCCGAAAATTACAGAATAATACCTTTTTCCGCCTTGTTTACTGTCAGGCAAACTAAATATTTCTTCGTATGTATCGGTATTAAAAGAATTATTTTTTAACCAATTTGCACGTATATTTGGATGATCGTCTGGATTCAATAAATCGGCATAATTTTTGTAGATTTGCTCTGCTGCGGAACGGGGAAAGGCATCACGAAACTGTTTATTTAAGCTATTCTCTATCCAGAAACGCCCCATTACTTCGTGGTTGCCAATAGTTGTGAATAGCGGCGCGTTTTGAATTAATTGCCCACCTGTATAAACTATTTTAATACCGTTTTTTTCTAATTCATAATTAGCACAACCTTGAAGGCAAGGAAAGAAAGCACCGCCACGATTATCATCAAACCACTCAGAAGCGCGATCTGGAACATTAACCAAATCCCCTGCATGAAAAACTGCATCAACTTTTTCAATAGTTTCAACTACCTTTTGCAGATTTGCTGATACCATTGGCTGTAACTGGTGATCGGAAGTTAATAATATTTTGAGTGGTGTGCCTCTAACTGGTTTTGTAGTTAAACTAAACACTGCACTGCTAACAGAAGTATCGTCTTCCCGCACACTGGTTACAAAGTATGGAACTTTTACGCCT
Source organism: Crinalium epipsammum PCC 9333 (assembly GCF_000317495.1). Classification (GTDB taxonomy): domain Bacteria; phylum Cyanobacteriota; class Cyanobacteriia; order Cyanobacteriales; family PCC-9333; genus Crinalium; species Crinalium epipsammum. Next base: position 2,875,317 of record NC_019753.1, on the reverse strand, counting down.
GGAGTTAGTTCACTAACTTCTGCTTTATGTCGCCAAATATCACGCTTAGTCGGATATTTTTCAACTTGATTTTGTTGAAGAAAATCAGCTAATTTCGATTTTTGATCTTCACAAGTGCGACTAAGTTTGTGAGTAGTAGCAACAGCGATTTGATTTAATTCTTTACCATAAGTTACGGTATGGCTAGAACCAGCAAATTATGTAAACCACACTACCCGTACTGAATTTTCAGTAGGTAGTTGTAGAAATGGATCAGTTAGTAGTTTAGGTTTAAACATATTATATTAATAATTAAGAATTGATTAGAAACTTATGTTTTTTAAACTAGCAATAACCTAATATACTTAATTAGCAACATCATCACATTTAAAATATATAAATTATGATTAACGATAACCAAGCAAAACCACAATTATTCGGCTTAACTAATTCTAATAGGGATTTTTCTCTAAGGAGTAGCTGGGGCAAAAATCAATTTAATAACTCTTTCCCAACAGCTTTAGCTTGCTATATGCAGTCTAAAGAACTAGAGCCTGTTTATCTAACGCTTGATCAACAGCTTAGTATTAATCATACAAAAATTAACGTATCACAATTATTTGGTATAAATCCCTCTTCTCCTCACTTATTTTTTGCCTTTGAAAGTGATTATGTACCTTATCGCAAAACAGTGATAGGAAAATTGCCAAGAGTTGATTTAGTAACACAAGACACATCTCAAAGCGATTCTTGCTTGCGTGGTCTAGAAATTAAGTTAACAGCTTTACCAGATAGCTCAACCTGTAATCTTACCCACGAACAGTATGGCTGTGAAATTGTGACAAGACCCGATACCATTGTTTATTTAGCTTTAAGCATTGCAAATAATTTTCAACAATCTCAACAAGAATTACTAAATTACCTCGATCCAGTATGTAGCAAAATTAACGACTGGTCAAGTGCAAAATCAGTTCTACCTGTAATTCCGTTATTAATACAGGCAATTGATAGATTATTAAGCGATAATATAGAAATCCAACAACCCTTAGTAATTCAACCTATCTGGAAAACTCAAGGTAAAACATTTACATTATATGAAAATTGTCTAGATATTTTTGTCTGGAGTGATTTTGCTTTTACAAGGCTTTTCTTCGACATCAGTAAAAATTTTACCAAAGAAAATTTAGAAGTCATCCAACGCCCTATGCGTTCTGTTGTATGGTTGGCAAAAATGCTTTATGAATTTGCTACTAATGGTAAAATGAATCATAAATTAATAATTGACAGTTTAACATACCATACTAAAAACGATAAAGCATTCGCTTTATCAGGAAATGTTACTCGGCTCTATATGAATTGCCCTGAACTAATCACGCCTAGAGTAAATAAGTCAGAAATAAAAAATATTATTTTAGGAGGCGGACAAAACTTTTTAAGCCCAGAGAGAAGATTTGATGCTGTTGTTTTAAGCAATTCAGAAATTTTTGATGCTAATAATTAAACTATAATCTAAAATGTTTAGCCAAGTAGGTTTAAAAATCAATAATCAAATTACTTCACTGGAAATAACAGACTTATTTGCAGGTTGTGGGGGGTTGTCACTAGGATTTCAAAATGCTGGATTTAAAATTTTGGCTGCTTTAGATAATTGGGAACCTGCTATAAAGGTTTACGCAAAAAATTTTAACCATCCAATTATTTTATGCGACATTGATAAAATAGATAGCACATCTGAAGTATTCAAAAATAACCATGTAAATATAATTATTGGTGGACCTCCTTGCCAAGACTTTTCTAGTGCAGGTAAACGCAATGAAGAATTAGGTAGGGCAGATTTAACTATCTCTTTTGCTCAAATTGTTGCTCATGTAAAACCTCAATACTTTGTAATGGAGAATGTAGATAGGTTGCTTAAAAGTAACAAATATAAAATTGCTAGAGAAATTTTTAAGCTTGCTGGATATGGGCTAAGTGAGAAAACATTAGACGCTAGCTTATGTGGTGTACCACAGAAACGTAAAAGATTTTTTTGTATAGGAGAACTTGGGGGCGCAGATAAAAGTATAGAACCTTATTTAGAAGCAAATTTATCTAAGCGTCCCTTAACAGTTAGAGAATATTTAGGAGACAGCTTAGGAATAGACTATTACTATAGGCATCCGAGAAGCTATAAAAGACGAGCCATTTTTAGCATTGATGAACCAAGTCCTACTATTAGAGGCGTTAATAGACCTATTCCTAAAAATTATCAGCTTCATCCAGGCGATACAGCGCCAATTTCGCCGGATTTGCGCCCTTTAACTACCATTGAAAGAAGCTATATACAAACTTTTCCCCAAAGTTTTATTTTTGAGGGTTCAAAAACTGATTTAGAACAAATGATTGGTAATGCAGTACCAGTAAAACTTGCTGAATACGTTGCTAAATGTCTCCTTCAGTATATGCAAGATCAAGGTAATCGTAGAGTGAAAAATTGCACTCAACAAGTAGTGACACAACTGTGCTGACTCGTTTAAAGATACTTAGTTTTTGGTCTAATCAATAAAAAATTTACTCTAGAGATAAGAATACCTCTAGAGTAAATCTTAGTATTTTTCGCCAGTAATTAGTTCTGGCTTTTAATCGGAGCGGCGGGATTCGAACCCACGACCCCTACTACCCCAAAGTAGTGCGCTACCAAGCTGCGCTACGCCCCGACACGAATACCTAGTATAGCAAAATGGCTGAAATTTGCAATAGTTTTATTAAAAAACTTTTAATACCTGAACAGCTTGAACTAAACCTGGAACTGCATCTGCTGTCCAACTACCTTCACAGCACCGTCCTGTATTCAAAATAAAGCTAAGGCTGTAAGCATCGGGATATCCCTCGACTTGCATCCATAATAAATCGCTTTCCGCTTCACAGGCGATTTTTTCTTGATCCATTAACTCAGCCGCCATATAGCTCATTGTTTCTGCAAGCTGCGTTAATAGCTTGCAAAAGTCTTGCAGTTCAGCTTCAGTTAGCTCAATTGCCCAAGTATCGCTACCAACTAAACCTTGATATTCAGACGCATCTGGGTTCCAGCCAATCCGCCAACCAGAACCGCTTTTGATCAAACGCTCCATGCAATTGCGATCCTTATTTTTGCGCTCATGCTGGTTGATATAGATGTGAAAAACACTAAGATTTTCGGGATTTGCGGGCAAGATGCCCGCACTACATTAAGCCTTAGAGAAGGTTCGTCGAATGTTGAAGAGTTATTAACTAGCTTTCTCTAGGGTTCTATTTGCCCCTGCTGCTGTAGGATGTTTGGTCGTCACCAATGATTTCAGGTTGTGTAATCTCATCCGACATTTCGACAATTGCCCGCAGTACGGGTTTCATCATTGGATCATCAATACTGTCTAACTCTTCATAGCGGCGACGTTTGGCACGATTCGCCACTTGCACAGTAATCTTGTAGCGATTAGAGGCTGCATTAACTAATTCCTCTGCACGGTACATGATTTGAGTTGAATCATACTGGGAACGCCTGTGAAGCATATATTTTCCTGGTTTCATAGTATCCTCCAGTTTAACTGACTGTTTTGAAAGTGAGGAGCGGGCGGGTTGTAACTAGGATTACAAGACCTCTGTTTTAAGATTCCTCACTTTTGGGTATAGCGAGAAAGTACATTATTATGTAGATTCTTATCAATCTGTTTAGTTTTGAAAATTATCTGTTTAATTGCCGTTTATGCAAACACTAGCATCGCCAACTGTTAAACGCTATCCTCAATCAAATGTCCATCCCCTCAAGATCGTTGTAATAGGGGATAGCATTGTTTATGGCTTTGGTGATTTTGAAGGTGGTGGTTGGGTAGAACGACTCAGACGCAACTGGATGATGCCTGATAGTCCAGGTCATGTAATTTACAATTTAGGCGTTAGAGGCGATGGTGTTCTGCAAGTATCACAACGTTTAGAGCAAGAGTTCCGAAATCGGGGTGAACTGAGAAATCGCGTACCGGATGCGATCGCACTCTCAGTCGGCGTTAATGATGCTGCTAGACTAGGGCGTACAAGTGGGCGTTATTTTACGGATTTTGGCGTTTTCCAACAGGAAATCAGCCAACTGTTGGATCGAGCAAAACAGCTATGTCCAGTTTATTTTGTGGGAATGGTTCCCGTAGATGAATCTAAAATGCCGTTTCTAGATTGTTTTTATTACAACCATGAGGATCAGTACCGTTATAAAGAAGCAACTAGACTAGCTTGCGAAGCACGTAATATTCCTTATTTGGATATCTTTGATTTATGGATTGAGCGAGGTACTGATTGGTGTCGTGAGCAAATGTGCGCTGATGGTTTACACCCTAACAGCAGTGGTTATCAGGCATTATTAAAAGATGTGCTGAATTGGCAACCAATTACTCAGTTAGCCAACTCCAGTTTAATCACAGCCTAAGCTTTCCCGTGTAGATACAGCAGTTACAGGGTTAACTCCACTAGCACGTTGACACAATTGCTTAAGTTGATAGCGATCAATAATCGCATCTGTAAAATCAGCCCCAGCGATCGCACTATCATTAAAGTTTGTCCCAACCATTGTTGCTTGTCTGAAAATAGCATTAGTCAGATCAGCACCATCCAACGTTACCTGATCTACAAGCGCGTTAGTCAGGTTTGCGTCTGCGAAATTGGCGTTTGATAACGTTCCTTGACTAAGGATAGCGTTACTTAAGTTAGATCCTTGAAAGTTCGCGCCTTTCATTTGTGCTGCGGCAAATACAGCACCCGTCAAGTCAGTATTAGAAAAGTCGCGGTTTTCTAGAAAAGTATGGGTGTAGTTAACAGTTTTTGTTTGTGCTAGAGCGGGAGTAGCACTTAACAATACCCACAGCCATGCCATTACTAGAACTAGAATTAGTGCTAGTAAACGTAGGATAGTATTTTTAATTGTTGTTAAATAAACCATCTCAGAAATAATTAAAATTTAACTATTTTTAAATTCAGAAAATTTCAACTTGTTATAAATGCCAATCTTGACCGACGCGAATTGTGATGTCTGATTTGAGATCCCCAGTTGAATCCGCTTCTATTTTACCTAATCCCAAGATGTTTTTGAGTGCGATCGCCGCTTTCACATCACCTTGTTGGGCGATAATCTGAGTCTGTTGTTGTGACTCTGACCAATCGTTAACTAAGTATACGTTGTAAAAGCCTTTGCTTCTAAGAAACTTGATCACTTTTTGGTTCATCCGAGGCTGACCAGTAGTATTTTGAATAGCAATTCTCAGTTCATTGGCGGAAGGATTAGCAGCCAATAATGTCGGTGTTGATTCTTGACCGAAATAGTCACGCATAATCCGGTCTTTCCCAATTGAATCCATAATCCAGTAACTAGCCGAAAATTCATTAGGAGTGCTAAATCTACCAGGTAACAGCACCATTTTGAAGTTATCTTGCTGTAGGGTAAGACCAAAAGTGCCTAGTGCCAGAGTTTCTTCTAAGCTAAGGTTAGTATCTATATATTTACTCAGGACGCGAATCAGCTTAGGCAAACGAGGTACCATCGCTGGTGTCTGTAATTTAGCTCTTAAAGATTTCAGCAGTGCTTGTTGTCTTTGTACCCGACCAATATCACCATTATTATGATTGCGGAATCTAGCAAACTGTTCAGCTTTTTCACCGTTAAGAGTTTGCCAACCTGGAGCCAGATCAATGTGCAAATTCTGAGTATTGTCATGGTAAGACATCCGCTCAGGCACAAACACATCTACGCCACCTACTAAATCTACCAATTCACGAAATGCACCAGTGGTGACTCTCACGTATCTATCAATCGGTACATTGTTTAATGTATGGTGTACTACTCGTGCAGCTAAAGTTGCTCCGCCATCGGCATTAGCTTGGTTGATTTTAGGTATACTCATACCTGGAAAATCAACACGAGTATCGCGCGGAATTGATAGCATTTTTACGGAACGATCGCTCGGATCTAGCCGTAACAGCAGCATTGTATCACTACGACCTCTGAATATTTGGCGTGGGTCGTCTGGAACGTCGATAACGCGGTCAATTCCCATCACCAGGATATTAACTGGTCGTGATAAACCATAGTGAAAGCTTTCGCTCCAAATACTCTTGTTTTGCTGTCCTTCATGGCTCACAGCTATGAGTGGAGACAAAGGAACCATTAGCGCCACCGTAGTGCCGAGTGTAGCCGAAGCTACTGCTGTTATGGCAAATGCCCCGCTCCATAAGAGGGAACGAACTGGAAAAAAGTTAAATTTTACGTCTAGTAAGTGGTGTGAGAGAATTTTAACGAACCTTGAGGGGGACGCTTGAGAATTAGGAGCTTTCTTTTCCTGAAATTTGTCTGCGGCATCATTAACAGTTTTGCGGTGATGATTCGCAGAACCTTTGGAGGATTTAATTTTTACATCCTCTGTTGAATTTTTTACACTTTGTTCCACGTTCACCTCACCATAAAGCTTGATCTGAGTCCTTATTAGTGCATACTAAAAGCTCATGCAGGATTATAGCTTGAGCTTTTTATTCAATGCAGTTATAACAATTACTCAGAAAAATTGATTTTGTAGTCTAGGGCAAAGTTACTATAGACCGAAAATGGTTACTGCTACCAATGGATAGATCTTTAATTCCCGTTATTCTTGCAGGTGGTAAGGGTGAGCGATTTTGGCCTCTGAGCCGTAAACACCGACCTAAGCAGTTTTTGTGTCTAGATGGCAGTGGTAACAGCTTGTTGCAGGAAACTGCTAATCGCTTGCTGACAATGGCTGATGGTTGGGAGGGGTTATGGGTTGTGACATCTGCCCAACTAGCTGAAGGGGTGCGATCGCAACTTCCTCAGCTACCTCCTGAAAATTTGCTGGTGGAACCTGAAGGTCGAGATACCGCACCAGCAGTCGCTTGGGCAACTCTGGAAATATCTCGCCGTTATGGGGAAGATGCAGTTATTGGCTTTTTTCCTGCTGATCACTGGATTGGCGATCAAGTCGCTTTTCAAAAAACTCTGAATGCGGCAACTCAACTTGCTACCTATTTGGCAGCTATTGTCACATTAGGGATTACTCCTAGCTATGCGTCTACTGGCTACGGTTATATTCAGCAAGGTGAACAAGTTGGCACTTTTGGAGAGTTGCCAGTTTACCACGTTGACAGATTCACAGAAAAGCCAGATCGACAAACAGCAGAAACGTTTCTGGCAACGAAAAGCCGTACTGGAGAATGTCCTTACACCTGGAATAGTGGGATGTTCGTGTTTCAGGCTGGTGTTGTTTTAGAGGAATTAGAAAAATATGCACCAGAAATAATTCAACTTTTGAAAGCTAAGGGTTTAGCGGCTTATGGGGAGTTAGCTAAGAAAAGCATTGACTATGCTTTGATGGAGAAGACTGAGCTAACTTATGTTATGCCAGCATCGTTTGGTTGGGACGATTTAGGTGACTGGAATGCGATCGAGCGTCTGATGAAAGGAGATGCGAAAAATGTGGAGTTGGCGCAGCATATCGGGTTAGATACAGAGGGCGCAATTCTTTATGCTACGGATGAGGATGAGGTAATAGTCACGATTGGATTAGAGGATGTTGTGGTGGTGCGCGATCGCAATGTTACTTTAATCGTCAAAAAAGACCGCACACAGGATATCAAGCAGGTAATTAAGTTGCTGCAAGAACATCCTAATCTGCAACAACTGCTTTAATTGGTCATTGGTCATTGGTCATTGGTAAAAACTTTTGACTAATGACGACTTATATTTATCAGTACGTTAATTTTACGAAACTTAATAATTCTTGTAGTCCAACCAAGGTGTTTTGTAATTCAAAACACCACTTTTATGATTACTCACGATGTTGAAGAAGCAGTTTTTCTGTCTCAACGTATTTATGTATTGAGTTCACGCCCTGGAACTGTGAAGTAGGAACTCGCACCCATCACATGAAGTGCGATCGCAAGTTTCAGGACTACAAGGATCAAGTTTTAAAACTTCTGCGCCAAGAGGAACATTTAACCACACCCAATAATGATTTTCAGGAGTTACCTCTAGTGGTGTGAGTTCTGTATCAATAATTACAATTAGTTTTAAAAATTGCGTATAAAATCACAGCTTAACTGTGTAGACATCCATCTATTGGTTGATTAGTTGAGGAGTGTGGGCAGATATGGCAGGACGATTAGGACGACGTAAATTTATCATTTATAGTGCAGGGACATTAGGAACAAGCCTTCTACTAAAGGCTTGCAGCAATCCACCTGCTAGCGACACAAAAACTAGCAACGCTACCACATCTACCTCAACAGGTGGCGGAAATACAATTAAAGTTGGGATTTTACACTCATTAAGCGGCACGATGGCAATTAGTGAAAAAAGCGTCGTGGATGCCGAAAACTTAGCAATTGAAGAAATTAATAAATCCGGTGGGGTACTTGGTAAACAAATTCAAGCAATAGTAGAAGATGGTGCTTCTAACTGGGATACTTTTAGAGAAAAAGCTACGAAACTAATTGACCAAGACAAAGTAGTAACAGTTTTTGGTTGTTGGACTTCTGCAAGCCGCAAGAATGTTTTGCCAGTATTTGAGTCTAAAAACCATATGCTCTGGTATCCCGTACAATACGAGGGTCAAGAGTGTTCTCAAGACATTTTCTATACTGGCGCTGCACCCAACCAGCAAATTGAGCCTGCTGTAGATTGGCTATTGGAAAATAAAGGTAAAGAATTCTTTTTAGTAGGTTCCGACTACGTTTTTCCACGCACTGCTAATACTATTATTAAGGCGCAATTACAAGCCAAAGGTGCTAAAACAGTCGGTGAAGATTACTTACCACTGGGTAACACAGAAGTAACGCCCATCATTACTAAAATAAAAGCTGCCCTACCTAACGGTGGTGTAATTTTCAATACCCTCAATGGTGATAGTAACGTAGCTTTCTTTAAGCAGATGCAAGGTGCAGGATTATCACCAGATAAATATCCTGTTATGTCTGTCAGTATTGCTGAGGAAGAAGTTAAGGCAATTGGGGCTGAGTACCTCAAAGGTCATTATGCTTCTTGGAATTATTTTATGACAGTAGATACTCCTGAAAATAAGAAGTTTGTCGAAGCTTTTAAAGCTAAGTACGGCAACGATAGAGTAACTAATGACCCGATGGAAGCTGCTTATATCATGGTTTATCTCTGGAAGCAAGCTGTCGAAAAAGCAAAAACTACTGATATTGAAGCAGTGAAAAAAGCCGCTTTAGGGCAAACCTTTAATGCTCCAGAAGGTAAGGTTTCGTTAGACAAAAATCATCACTTATCTAAATTTGTCCGCATTGGTGAGGTAGGAGAAGATGGTTTATTTAAAATTGTTTATTCTTCTAAAGAAGCAGTAAAACCTGTTCCTTGGAACCAATATGTAGCAGAAACAAAAGGATATGCTTGTGATTGGTCTGATGCTAAAAAAGGTGGTAAGTACAAAATTTGATAGAGCTACTGCATAAGTTAAATTTTAGGGAATTAACCACAGATGTAGCACAGATAAACACAGATGCACACAGATGGGATAGAGATAATTTGCGACTGAAAAAAGCTAATAGCTAACTGCTAATAGCTAATTGCTATAAATAGTGAGAGGGCGTGTGTTAGAAGGGTTACTGGATGGGGTCTTTAATGGAATTAGTATTGGTGCTGTTTTGTTAATTTCGGCGCTAGGTTTAGCCATTGTATTTGGGTTGATGGGTGTGATTAATATGGCTCACGGCGAATTAATGATGCTGGGAGCATATACAACTTTTGTCGTCCAAAATGTTTTTAAAAGTTTGGGTAGCCCTTGGTTTGAAACCTATATCTTATTTGCACTTCCTCTTGCTTTTTTAGTTACAGCTATTGTGGGATTAATTTTGGAAAGAGGGGTAATTCGTTATCTTTATGGGCGACCTTTAGAAACACTATTGGCAACTTGGGGCGTAAGTTTGATTTTGCAACAGTTTGTTCGCAGTGTGAACTGGGTGCTAATAATTGGAATTGCTCTATTTTCTTTGCTCTTTTTTGGTGCTTGGCAATTTCTGTCGCGCCGTGCTGATTTTGAGCGCATTCGTAACTGGGTTGTAGCAGTAATGCTACCTTTATCTTTAGCAATTGCAGCAGCTACGAGTGTATTTTTAGGGCAAACTTTTAAACTAGCAGTTACACAACCTTGGTTTGGCGCTCAAAATGTTGATGTAACAGCGCCGAGTTGGTTGCGTGGTGGGTTGCCTGTAGGTAATTTTCAAATGCCTTATTCACGACTATTTATCATCGCGTTAACAATTATTTGTTTAACTGGGATTTATATATTTTTGCAACGTACAGCTTGGGGGTTACGGATACGCGCTGTAACACAAAATCGCACTATGAGTGCTTGTTTAGGTATTGCGACTGCTAAAGTCGATGCTATCACTTTTGCCATCGGTTCGGGTTTAGCTGGAGTAGCTGGCTGTGCGGTAAGTTTGCTGGGTTCTGTAGGACCAAATACCGGACAAAACTATATTGTTGATACTTTTATGGTTGTGGTTGTGGGTGGTGTTGGTAAGTTAGTTGGAAGTATTGTTGCAGCTTTAGCTATTGGCACTGCTAATTACCTAATTGGTTCTAATACATTGGCGCTGTTGTTAGCACCAATAAAGCCACTAGCTGATTTCTTTGAATTTTTTGCAAATACCAGTATGGCAAAGGTAATGGTGTTTGCCTTAATCATTGCTTTTCTACAAGTACGTCCTGCTGGTTTGTTTCCACAAAAAGGACGCACGGTGGACAATTAACAATTAGCAGTTAGCAATTAGTAATTAGCAGTTAGCGATTAAATCAGATGACAGTAGATTTAGCAATTGGAAAGCGTAGTATTAACCGTAAGCGAAAAGCTTTGCTGGTAGAAGTAGGGGTTGTCGTTGCGATCGCACTCCTCCTTATACTTATAATGCCAGTTATCCTCACAGAATTTCGCCTCAACTTATTGGGACGTTATTTAGCTTTAGCAATTGTTGCCCTTGGTATTGACTTAATCTGGGGCTATACAGGAATGCTGAGTTTAGGTCATGGCGTTTTCTTTGCACTAGGCGGTTATGCCTTGGGAATGCACTTAAAATTACAAATTCCCTCTGATGCAAGTAGCCAGTTACCCGATTTTATGGGTCTCTACGGTGTAACAGAATTACCTTGGTTCTGGCAACCATTTCATTCATTTGGTTTTTCTGTCTTAGCAGTTTTACTACTTCCCACTTTACTAGCTGCCTTGTTAGGTTATTTAGTATTTCGTAATCGCATCAAAGGAGTTTATTTTTCCATCCTGACGCAAGCAGCAACTATTGTTTTTTTCAATTTCTTTAACGGTCAGCAAAAACTGTTTAATGGTACAAACGGGCTAATAGACTTTAAAACTTTATTAGGTGCTGATGTAGGTAACAATAAAACCCAAGTAGTTTTTTATATACTAACAGTAATATTTTTAGTAGCAGCTTATGCCCTTTGCCGTTGGTTAACAACTGGAAGACTAGGACGCTTACTAATTGCTCTGCGTGATGATGAAAGTAGGATTAGGTTTTCAGGTTACGATCCTACAGAATTTAAAGTATTAGTATTTGCTGTTTCGGCTGGATTAGCTGGAATTGCTGGCGCATTATATACCCTACAAAGCCAATCTATCTCACCTAGAGCAATGGATATTGCCTTTTCTATAGAAATGGTGATTTGGGTAGCTGTAGGAGGTCGTGCAACTTTAATTGGTGCAATTTTAGGAGCATTGCTAGTTAATTATGGTAAAAGCTTATTAAGCGAACAATTTCCCGAAATTTGGTTATTTTTCCAAGGAGCCTTATTTTTAATAGTCGTCACAGTGCTACCTGATGGAATAGTAGGATGGATGCGATCGCAAGGCATTAATCTAGTTAAATCACTTCTAGGAAAACGCAAACAAGTAGCTACCTACCCAAGCTTAGAAGAAGACCCAGATATACAGCTTGAGCGCGAAACTTTGGAACATGAATAATAAAAACTAGATATAAACACAAAGATAAATTTAATCCTTCTCCTTTGCGATCTTTGCGCTTACCTCTGCGTCCTTTGCGTTAAAAAAATCCCGTGAACACCAAAATAGTAGAAACCGAAAACGTCACCGTCAGCTTCGACGGATTCAAAGCACTCAACCACCTAACCTTTAGCATGGATGTAGGTGAATTGCGAGTAGTTATTGGTCCTAATGGTGCTGGTAAAACCACTTTTCTAGACGTAATTACAGGCAAAGTCCAACCAACTGAAGGACGAGTACTATTTAAAGGAAAAAACACTAAAAAACTGGCAGAACATCAAATCGCCCGATTAGGTATTGGTCGTAAATTCCAAACACCGCGAGTTTACCTCAACCTCACACCCCGCGAGAATTTAGAAATTACCTGCAACCGCCGGAAAGATGTCTTTAGCAGCTTATTTAGTAGTTCTTCAAAAGACGAAAAACACAAAGTTATAGGTTTGCTAGAAACTATTGGCTTATCTGCAAAAGCCGATATAGCAGCAGGTTTACTTTCGCATGGAGAAAAACAACGTTTAGAAATTGGGATGTTAGTTGGACAGTCACCAGATTTGTTGCTAGTTGATGAGCCTGTTGCTGGATTAACAGACGAAGAAACTTATCACATCGGCGAGTTACTTTTAGCTTTAGCACAAAGTCATTCAATTTTAGTGATTGAACATGATATGGAATTTGTCCGACAAATTGCCCGCCAAGTGACAGTTTTGCATGAAGGTTCGGTGTTATGCGAAGGCACTATTGAAGAAGTACAGAATGATCCGCGTGTAATTGAAGTATATTTGGGGCAACAATAAAATGCGATACTTTTGTTGTCGTGGCTAGGCGAACTGACTTAATGAATGACATTAATAGTCTGGTTATTGCTGACAATCGCCATCTGTTGCCCATCAGGGCTAAAAACCATTCTCGTTAACCCACTTGTTGGGCTAAGACTTTGAGGAAACGGAAAGCTTTTGTTGGTTTGAAAATTACCGATATAATATCCAATCACATCAGACCCATAGACATACGTTTGTCCATCGGGACTGAGTGCCAAAAGACTAGCGGTACGATCAATCGAAAGCTCTGACTTTCGTTGTAACTTTCCGGTTTTAATTTGCCAACGAGATATATAGTTAGATATTCCTCCATCGTAAGAAAAAGCCATTACGTCTTGCTGATTAGGGCTAAAAACAATATCAATTATCGACAACAAATTACCTTCATGTACCGCTTGCAGTTTGGCTTGCAGTTTTCGGGTATTTAAATTCCACAAATGCAGTTGAGAATTGCCCTTGACTTTAGTGACGAACCCTAAAACAGAACTGTCTGGGCTAAATGCAAAGCGATTCATGTAGGGTACTACAGCCCCTGGAGTGACTTGTTGCAACGTTCCCTGTAAAACATTCCAGATGCGGACTCCCGATTGCAACTTGTTAGAAGGGGTGGTGATGCTCGTGGCGAGGAGGCGACTATTCGGGCTGAACTCAACCTGACAAAATTGGGTGTCAGCAGGTTTAATGGCGTGATTTTGAATGGGTCTTACCCACTGTGATTGTCCAGTCTTAAGATTCCAAACTAAAAGTTCGATATTGCGCTTAGTTGACGTAGGAGCATAGCCGGAATACATCAGACCAGCCGCAAATTGCCCATCAGGGCTGAGGGCGACATCACAGAAGGTAAAGCCAGGTGTTGCTGGAAAGGCTGAAATTCGTTTGCCGCTCGTCAAGCTCCACAGTTCAGCAGATTGTTCATTGGCTCCATTAGTGAATAGCGTTTTGCCATCTTTACTAAATTTTAATTTAGTGGCAGTCGTCGGCAAGGAGATTCGTAGCGTTGGATTTGACCAGGATTTTGTAGGGGCTGTCTTCTGTTGTGCAGTTTTAGAGGAATTAGGCTTGGCGCTAATTGCGGTCTTGGGAATCTGCTGTGCAAGTGCCTGCGGTGCGATCGCACAACTCACCAATACTGACAATAATACGGCTTTCATTGTAAATTTCATCTCTATTAGTTTGATAGTTTGCGCTTATGTTAGGGTGCAGACAGGATACGTGAAAATTAGATTAAAACTTAAAAGCAATATTTTTTTCATTATCTTTACTTAATATAATTCTGTTAAAAGTAACTTCATTTACAGCAGCTTGGCACTGGTAAGTTGTTACTCTACGTTAGGCTTCATCAGACTAAAAGCAGTTTACGCAAACTTATAAATTTTGGTAGGCAGTTCAGTTCTCTCACCTTCTACAAACAAATAGCTATGGCGAAGCTTACGCGCCGCCTTGCGGTGGTCGCCAAGAGCGTTGTATGGGACAGGCGAAAAGAAGGTTAATGTTACACTCTTCTTGCAGTATTACCATCGCACAACCAAAATATGGAAAATCCCACCCTTAAAAGATCAGGGTAGGATACTGAATTGACCATGATAATAAATTCGCTCTTTTGCTATCAATTACCTACTTGCTACAGAATCAGTGGTGAGATAAATGTGTCCTAAAGCTTTACCGTTGTAAGTGCGTTTAGCTAACCGCCAATTAGAATCTAAATTGATTTTAGTGAATCCTTGACCAATACCATTGCTTCTGCCAAGTTCAATCGGTTGAGCATTAAAATCTCTTGATTTAGTGCCTAGCAACACCAGTTGATTACCACGCTGTACGACATCGAAATTATATTGCGCCCCTAAATCAACACCTGCTTGCCGCATTGAATAACCGTTGCTATCAGTAAATCGTCCACAAATGCCTGTAAAGTCAAAGTCTAATAATAATGGCTTAACTGAACTGCCATTTTCAGCCCAACACGCTCTTTTATTGGATAATTGCTGCAAAATCACCAGTTGATAACGATTTCCACTTAAAGGTGCAGCCACAACCATAAATTGATTTTGAGTAACTTCTTGTTGACCAAACAAGGAAGAACCTACAGGTCTGGGTGAATCGTTACTGTTTTGAAAAGTTGGTGGGAGATTGATGGGGTTGACAGCAATAGGTTTAACAGTTGGTTTCTTGGCTACAACTGGTTTCTTAGCTGTAACTGGTTTCTTAGCTGTAACGCGCTTTTTAGCTTTACGAGCTTTGGTTTTAGAAACAGTTTTGGCATAGCTTGGTGCAGTAAGTACGAAGGAATCCATCACCATACTCCCAGTTACGCCGAGTAATAAAGCCGAAGCAATAACAACCTTAAGAGGTAGTTTAGTAGTAATGGATTTAACAGAATTAACAACAGAAGAGAAGGTATTATTGGTAGCGGTTGTAAGTTTCATTTGTGCTTGTGGGATAACTGAACTCTATTGATTTCAGTATTTCCTGACTACCTCAACTCGTGAGGTGAGTAGTTACCACTTTCTGTATGCGTCTACTATTCAGTTTTTTTCAAGCTGAGTTTTTGGTTAAAAGTAGTACTTTAATAGTGGTCAGTTAGACAAGTGACTATTTTGAGATTTGGAATATAGGTATAAATATGACACAAGGAATCAGAGCGATCGCACACACACCCACAAATACCCCTTCTAACCAGCTAATGCTACAACTATCTAACCTTAATGTTTACTACGGTGAAAGCCACATCCTCCGGAATGTAGACTTAACTGTGTCAGCAGGGCAAATGGTTTGCTTAATTGGACGCAATGGCGTAGGTAAAACTACTCTACTAAAAACCATTATGGGATTAATCAAGCCTCGAACTGGCACAATTAATTTTGTTGGCGAACCAATAACTAATAAATCACCCGACGGGCGGGCAAAACTAGGAATTGGGTATGTTCCCCAAGGACGCGAAATCATCCCACGTTTAACAGTGAAAGAAAATTTATTACTAGGTTTAGAAGCAAGACGCGACGGTAGCAAAGGAAATCAGGAAATTCCAGAAGAAATATTTGCCTTATTTCCAGTACTAAAAACAATGCTATCTCGTATGGGTGGTGACTTAAGTGGAGGACAGCAACAACAATTAGCGATCGCTCGTGCTTTAATGGGAAAACCCCAGTTACTAATACTAGATGAACCGACAGAAGGTATTCAGCCCTCAATTATTCTAGAAATCGAAGCAGCAGTACGTCGAATAATTGAAGCTACTGGAATTTCTGTATTGTTAGTAGAACAACACCTGCATTTTGTCCGCCAAGCAGATTGGTATTACGCCATGCAAAAAGGCGGTATTGTTGCCTCTGGTGCTACTAGCGAATTAAGTCAGGATGTGATTCAAAGATTTTTAGCAGTATAAAAAGGCAGAGCTAGAGAAATTCATTTTCAGTTTTTATTGATTTCCAATTAGTTTTTCAGTAAATAATTGCTGAGAAAAATTATATTATCCTTCACTATCATCAAGAAAAGGTAAGTGAAATTAATGAAGTACATCTGAAATTGTAATTTTTTGAGTTGGCTTTTCGGACAGATTCGTAACAAAGCATAGTTTGATTTAAATTTTTATAATGTATGCAGTCGAATAGTTCCCAACCAATTATGATTTGCTGCCTCAATCCCAATTGTCAGCATCCGCAAAATCCTGATGGGACAAATTTCTGCATTAGTTGCGGTACAGGGTTGGTAGTTCTACTACGAAATCGCTACCGTATTATTAAGCCAATTGGCAGCGGGGGATTTGGGCGCACCTATCTAGCAGAGGATGTGGATAAGCTAGATGAAAAATGCGTTGTCAAGCAATTAGCCCCTCAAGTGCAAGGTAGTTGGGCATTGCAAAAAGCCACAGAGTTATTTTATCAAGAAGCAAAGCGATTGCAACAGCTAGGCGAACATCCCCAAATTCCAACTCTGTATGCCTATTTTAAAGAAGGTAATTACCTGTTTTTGGTACAACAGTTTATTTTAGGACAAAATTTATTGGAAGAGTTGGGACAACAGGGGACATTTAGCGAGCAAAAGATTCAAGAACTTTTACACAACTTGCTACCTATTCTCCAGTCAGTGCATTCTCAACAGGTAATTCACCGAGATATTAAACCAGAAAATATCATTCGTCGCCAAAGTGACAAAAAGTTAGTACTCATTGATTTTGGAGTGGCTAAACACGCTACAGCAACAGTGGCAGCGAAACCAGGAACAACCATTGGCTCTTTTGGTTATGCTGCGATCGAACAAATGCAGGGGGGAGAAGCTTATCCTGCAAGCGACCTTTATAGCCTGGGTGCAACTTGTTTTCATTTACTAACTGGAATTAACCCTTGGTCGCTTTGGCAAACGCAGGGTTATAGCTGGGTACAGAATTGGCAGATGCACTTACAGTATCCAATTAGTAAGGAATTAGAGCAAATACTAAGTAAATTACTGCATATAGAGCGCCAGCTACGCTATCAATCGGCTGATGAAGTACTCAAGGATCTAAATTCTCAGCAATCACCACAGCCAAATGTATCTCCTACAATATCTTTACCACCACGTTCTGTCTTTGCTTTTCCGCGCTGGCTGTTAATAACAGGATTTTGTGCAACTCTAACTGGTATCGTGTTCATGGGAGTTTCTTCCTTCCTCGATCAACACAAATCTATACAAGAAGGAGCATCAAAAACTCCATCGCCACGAGCAACCAATACTTCTAATCCGCCTAAGATAGCATCTGTAGCGCCTTCCCTAGCTGATAACATTACTACAAGGGTGCAAAATTCCAGCCAAACTGCCAATTGTACTATTGTAGTTGACGATCCAGCCCCACCTCTCAACGTGCGCGACAGCCCTGAAGTTAAACCTGACAACAATATCGGCTCATTAGACAATGGCACAACCCTTACCGTAATAGCTCAAAGAAACGGTTGGGTTCAAATTAACTCGCCTATTCAAGGTTGGGTAGCTGCAAATCGAATCAAAAAAGTTTGCAATACTTCAACAACTCCATCTTCACCATTAACCACTACTTCTAATCCGCCCAAGATAGTATCTGTAGCGCCTTCTTTAGCTGATAACACTACCACAAGAGGGCAAAATTCCAGTCAAGCTGCCAATTGTACTATTGTAGTTGACGATCCAAATCCACCTCTCAACGTACGTGAAAGTCCTGAAGTTAAACCTGACAATAATATTGGCTCATTAAACAATGGCACAACCCTCACCGTGATAGCCGAAAGAAAGGGCTGGGTTCAAATCAACTCCCCTATTCAAGGTTGGGTAGCTAGCAATCGAATTAAAAAAGTTTGTAATAGATAATTGTTTATACAAATTACCAAATGTGTCCTAAATCACTAAAATTTGTAGGCGTGATGACACTGATACCGTTCTTATCTGTAGCCTGTAATAAAGATACTTCTATTTCGGTAGCCCCTACAGTTAATTCCAGCACCACGCCAACTGCTGTAGAAAATCCATCATCACAATCTCAACCTACCCAAAAAATAGATGATTCTCAGCTAATTGATATTCATTCTGTTAATAAAAATATCCTGATTGATATCCGCTACGCTACAGAAAATAACTTTATGAAAAGAAAAGTTTATCCTGTAGCGAGATGCTTGCTAAGATTTTCAGTAGCGGAGAAACTGTCAAAAGTTCAAGAAGAATTAGCACAACAAGGGCTGGGATTGAAAGTTTATGATTGCTACAGACCTTTGTCAGTGCAAAAGCAGATGTGGAAAATAGTGTCCGATCCTCGCTATGTAGCTAATCCTAGCACTGGCTCCCGACATAATCGCGGTGCAGCAGTAGATGTTACACTTGTCGATCGCACTGGCAAGGAATTGGAGATGCCTAGTGAGTATGATAATTTTACTGCACGAGCGCATAGAAATTACAGTAATATCAGCGATCAAGCCAAGAAAAATCGCTTGTTGCTTGAGGAGATGATGCAAAAACATCAGTTTGTAGGGCTACCGACAGAATGGTGGCACTTTGATGCACGGGGATGGGAAAAATTTCCTCTGTTGGACGTGCCACTAGACAATGTATAAGATTAGTTATTCCCAAAACAATGGCTCTAAAACAAAAAATAACGTTGCGCCATCGGTAAAACTGTTGCAGGTTCGCAGGTTAATAACTCCCCATCTGCCCTAACTTCATAGGTTTCTGGATCTACTTCTATCTCAGGTAAGGCATCATTCAACTTCAAATCGCGCTTACTAATTTGGCGTGTCCCGGATACCGCAACTGCTGGTTTTTGTAACTTTAACTGTGTGGGAATATCTCGATCTAATGCTGCCTGAGATACAAAGGTAAGGGATGTAGCAGAAATAGCACCTCCAAAACTGCCAAACATCGGGCGCATATGTACAGGTTGCGGTGTGGGAATACTCGCGTTAGCATCTCCCATTTGTGACCAAGCAATCATACCGCCTTTAATTACTAATTCCGGTTTTACCCCAAAAAATGCAGGTCGCCATAAACATAAATCTGCTAATTTACCAACTTCTACGGAACCCACATAATTAGCAATACCGTGAGTAATTGCAGGGTTGATAGTATATTTAGCAACATACCTTTTAACGCGGAAATTATCCGCCTTCTCCCCCTCTCCTTGTGAAGTAAGGTTCCCCCGTTGCACTTTCATTTTGTGGGCGGTTTGCCAAGTGCGAATTATTACTTCTCCCACTCTCCCCATTGCTTGAGAATCAGAAGAAATGATGCTAAATGCGCCTAAATCATGCAAAATATCTTCAGCAGCAATAGTTTCTCGCCGAATTCTTGACTCTGCAAATGCGACATCCTCTGGAATTGCTGGATCTAGATGATGACATACCATCAACATATCTAAATGTTCATCTAGAGTATTTAAAGTATAGGGGCGCGTGGGGTTAGTTGAAGAAGGTAAAACATTAGCTTGACCACACACTTTAATAATATCTGGCGCATGACCACCGCCAGCACCTTCAGTATGATAAGTATGAATTACACGGTTTTTAAAAGCAGCAATTGTATCTTCTACAAAACCAGCTTCATTTAAAGTATCAGTGTGAATTGCTACTTGGATATCATACTCATCTGCAACACTTAAACAAGTATCAATTGTTGCTGGTGTTGTTCCCCAATCTTCGTGCAATTTTAATCCCATTGCACCTGCAAATACTTGTTCTATTAATCCTTCAGGTTTGCTACTATTACCTTTACCTAAAAAGCCTAAATTTACAGGAAAAGCATCCGCAGCTTGTAACATTCGATAAATATTCCAAGCGCCAGGGGTGCAAGTTGTGGCATTTGTACCTGTAGCGGGACCAGTACCACCACCTATCATTGTAGTAATACCGGAGGCGATCGCAGTTTCTATTTGTTGTGGGCAGATAAAGTGAATATGGCTATCTATTCCCCCCGCAGTTAAAATCATTCCTTCGCCAGCAACAACTTCAGTACCAGCGCCGATAATAATATCTACGTTGTCTTGAATATAAGGATTTCCTGCTTTACCAATTTTATAAATATGCCCATCTTTAATACCAATATCTGCTTTAACAATTCCCCACCAATCGAGAATTAAAGCATTAGTAATTACTAAATCTACTGCACCATCAGCATTAGAAATAGGAGATTGTCCCATCCCGTCTCTAATAACTTTACCACCACCAAATTTAACTTCATCGCCGTAGGTTGTGAAATCTTGTTCAACTTCGATGAATAATTCTGTGTCTGCTAGGCGGATGCGATCGCCTGTTGTTGCACCATAGGTTTCGGCGTAGGCACGACGATCCATTCTATAACTCATAATAGTTCCTTGTTAGGTTTTTTTAACGCATTAGCAGAAGGCTTCCCGAAGGGTAGGGCGCAAAGGGAAGCGCAAAGGATCGCAAAGGTTATTTAGTATTTTTTGGTGACTAATAAAATCAGAAGTTATACATTTTAAGTTGGGTTAAACATCTGCGTTTATCTGCGTTTATCTGCTTCCATCTGCGTTCTAAAAAAATATTTATCTTGCTCGATATCTAGTTTCTTGGTAATTGACCGTTGATTTTGGCATTAAATCCATAAATTTGACGACTACCTGTGAAAGGTACTAATATTATTTCTTTTTCGTCACCTGGTTCAAAACGCACTGCTGTTCCGGCGGGGATGTCTAGGCGCATTCCTTTTGTTTGTTCTCGGTCGAATTGTAAGGCTTTGTTGACTTCGTAAAAGTGATAATGTGAGCCAACTTGAATGGGGCGATCGCCTGTATTTGCTACTTTTATTTTTAAGGTAGGACGACCCGCGTTTAGTTCAATTTCTCCCTGTTGAGCAATAATTTCACCTGGAATCATTTTCACCTCTACTATTGAATAGGGTTATGAACTGTAACCAATTTTGTACCATCAGGAAACGTTGCTTCTATCTGCACATCATGCACCATTTCTGGTACACCTTCCATCACATCATCTCGCGTTAGCAAGGTAGTACCATAACTCATTAATTCTGCAACACTTTGACCATCTCTAGCACCTTCTAAAATAGCCGCAGAGAGATAAGCTACTGCTTCTGGATAATTTAACTTTAATCCTCTAGCTTTACGACGTTCTGCGACTAAAGCAGCAGTAAAAATTAACAATTTATCTTTCTCTTGGGGTGATAATTGCATTAATCTAAAAACCTCCTTGATTTCCTATATACTACTTTCCAGCTATGGCGAATACCTGTTTGAAAAACCGCCAAGACGCAAAGAACGCCAAGGAAGAAGAAGAATACGATCAGTAATCTTTTACTGGGAAGGGAGTAGTTTCTTAATCAAATCAAATTTGCCAAACTCTAGGTATACAAATATTCTTTCCTAAATATGCTAGTCGTAGCAGTTCCCAAACTCGGATAAACCAGTTACGTGCTTCAAGAGTAGAATAGCCTCGATAGCGACAAAGCATACCTTCTAAGAGGGTCGTTACTCCAGATTCTCCTTGATATTCTCCTGCTTGCCAACAATTACGTGCTTTCTCAATTAAATCTTTAGAAACTGCTTTTCCCACAAAGGCAAAACTTGCTATAACCGGATATCCAGCCAAATCGTGAGGACTGTTTATTATATTTTCACCACCTGGAAGCCATTGCCGATCTATCCAGAGAGGATCGCCTTGTCGCCAAATTTCGGTATGCGATCGCCAATTTCCCTGCAAAAACTGTTCTCCCCTTGCAGTACGACCTAAACGGGTAATTTCCCAACCCATCCAAGTTGCATCAGTAGCTAATTCTACCCGCAAATCTTGCCGATAATTGGCATCATTAAAAATAATATTCTCCTGTGGCAACCATTCTAAACAAGCACCCGCTTCAACCCGCATTTCCACAGTTTGTCTAGCTTCTAAACCATTACTGCGATAAACTTTACCAGCAGCAGCAGAAGTAATCAAAGCATGGGTATTAGGTTGCAGGTGGAAGTTTAAGGACAAGCGATCGCCACCCACAACACCACCCCCCGTATGTAAAATCACACTATGGCAAACTTCGCGTCCTTCTGGGTAAAAAGGTCGCTGCACCTTCAACGGCGCTTTTCCCTGACTTTTAATTACTTGAGATCCACCGTCACGGCAGGCAAACTTTAAATCAAGACTTCCATGCCAGCTAGACTTCAAGGTATCCTTATTTTCAGAAGTACTAATTTGCTTCACCAAAAATAAATTTATTCTACTTGCTCAAACCAATACCAGTTTCTTACTTGTTAACCCTACTATCTCAGTAATGCTGACTTTAACAACAAGATTACCAGCAAATCATCATGCAATAGTCAGCTTAACTCTTTCTCTTACTGCTGAAGAACGCGCACGTAGTCGCTATCGTGTTGTAGCAGATAATGGTGAAGATGTATATCTCTATTTACCCAGAGGTACAGTGCTATATGATGGCGATTTACTTAAATCAGAAACAGATACTAACTTAGTGCGAGTAATTGCTAAACCCGAACCTGTTTTTACTGTCACCGCTAAAAATTCATTAGATTTACTAAAAGCAGCCTATCATCTAGGAAATCGCCATATAGCCTTAGAAATTAACACAACTTATTTAAGATTAGCTCCAGATTATGTATTAAAAACGATGCTAGAGCATTTAAATCTACAAGTCACAGAAGAAATAGTACCTTTTCAACCAGAAAGCGGCGCTTATGGACACAATTAACAATTAACAATTAACAATTAAATTTTTTATCGCAAACATGAGAGAAGCAATTAATTCAAGCTATCTTAATTTACTACGTTTGCTGCAACTAACTAATTCTGCCTTACCAATAGGCGCTTATAGCTATTCGGAAGGTTTAGAAACCTTGGTAGAGTTGGGTAAAATTAAGGACAAGCAAACTTTAGAACATTGGCTTAACCAAGAATTATACTATGGAGCCATTCGTTTAGAAGCTGCTGTGATGGCGAGAGCTTTTAACAGCGTAATGCAAGGAAACTGGGAAAGATTAAGCTATTGGAATAAATGGTTATCTGCTGCTAGAGAAACAGAAGAATTGCGTAATCAAAGCTGGCAAATGGGATATTCTTTAATGAGGCTGATCCAAGAAATACAGCCAGAAACGATACCAATAGTAACGGCTTGTGGTAATCCTTGTAATTATGCGATCGCATTCGGTTTAATCTCCGCTTACTGGGAAATTGATTTATTGGCAGCCACACTAGGATACTTACACAGTTGGGCTAGTAATTTAGTCAATGCAGGCGTTAAAATAATTCCTTTAGGACAAACTGCTGGGCAACAAATTATGCTTAATTTACATAGTAGTATTACTCATGCAGCACAAGAAATACTAAATTTAGATGATGATAACTTGAATAGTTGCGGATGGGGTTTAGCCTTAGCAAGTATGGCACACGAAACACAATATACACGCTTATTTCGCAGTTGAATTATGAGTGCTTTTAGAGTAGGAATTGCTGGTCCCGTCGGATCTGGTAAAACAGCCTTAGTTGACGCTTTATGTAAAGCAATGCGTCAAGATTACAATATTGCTGTTGTTACAAATGATATCTATACACAAGAAGATGCCCAATTTTTAGTAAGAAGTCAGGCATTAGCAAGCGATCGCATTCTTGGCATAGAAACAGGCGGTTGTCCTCACACTGCCATTCGTGAAGATGCTTCCATTAATTTAGCAGCGATCGCACAACTAGAACAAAGTTTCAGCAATTTAGATTTAGTCTTTGTAGAAAGTGGCGGTGATAACCTCGCCTCAACCTTTAGTCCCGAATTAGTTGATTTAACAATTTATGTAATAGATGTTGCTGCTGGCGATAAAATTCCCCGCAAAGGTGGACCTGGAATTACTAAATCTGATCTATTAGTAATTAACAAAATTGATTTAGCACCTTATGTCGGCGCAGATCTCAACATCATGGAACAAGATACTAAAAAGATGCGTAAAGACAAACCCTTCGTATTTACAAACTTAAAAACCAACCAAAAACTAACAGATATAGTAAGTTTTATTATTGACCATAGCTATCTCCCAAAAAACAATAACTAAACTAACAACCTATCCGTTACATCCGTTTAATTAGTTTTATCTCTAACCATATTCGTTATCCCATCCGTTGCCACATCTGTTGCCACACGGTTTTACTTAGCTGCTGTTCTTTCAATACCGCGTGTTTTCAAAATATCGCTGAACGTAGCACAATATATTGGTAAATTATACGTCCCTGGATTTACAGGATTTTCATAACTAAAATGCCTGTAATTTAAACAAAAACGATCCCATGCTGCCATTTGAATTTTGAATACATTGATCAAAATATTAGCCAGCCAAATAGATAATGGGATACGATAATGAATTTTTTTGCCAAAATAATCGCAAACTTCTTCAACAGCTTGATCAGCAGTAGTCCGTTGATTTCCTAATACTAACTGGCGACGTGAAAAAACTCCTTCTTCCCAGCCAGGTAGAGGAGGATTATCGATCAAATATCTAACTACCTGAGCAATATCTCGCGCATGGATAAAGTGGAAACTGCCATCAGCTTTCAGCCAACGAATATACTTCACATATTTCACAACGTCTGGTAATCCAGCAGAAATATGTGAATAAGGTTTATCAGCATCTCCGCCTAGTACCAATGTAGGAAAGACCGTAGTAATGTGGGGAGCGATCGCTAATTTTGGCAACCGACGCATACAGTCAAATTTAGAACGAATATAATCCGTCCCCATTTCCCCAGCTTCTTTAAGTAATTTATGGTTGCGGTCTAAAAGACTGGCAGTAGAAAAATAAATTACTTGTTCACATTGATTTGGATCAAGCATATTTAACAACTGGAGAGTTTTATTGACGTTAATATCAAACGCCTCTATACCGCCCCAACCTGCTGCTGTCAGTACAACCTGATCCATACTTTTAATCAGGCTTGTTAATCGCTCAATATAGCGCATATCACCTTGCACTATATTGACCCCACTGCGGGCTTTATAGTCAATTCGCAGCTTGCTAGGGTTCCTGACTAGCAAGAACAGTTCATGGTCTGTTTCTTGGATCAGGGTTTCGCTAATGTAGTGACCGATACAGCCACTAGCACCCGTCACTAAAATCCGCTTTGGGGTCATGGGAGGCATGGATTTTGGATTTGTGCTATTAGATTTATATCAAATCCGGTTGATTAATCATTAATGTTAGCAATAGAAAATTGCACTCAATGGCTACTACTGTTGCTAATTTAAGGCTTAACCAAACGGATGAAGATATTTGTTGATTCAACTAGGCATGGGTAGCCAGCAGCTTATCAGCTTGCTTGGCAGTTTCAAAGAAGAAAGCCACATTTTCTTCTGGGGTGGTGGGTAAAACACCGTGACCCAAATTCATAATATGACCGCGCTTACCAGCTTTACGGATTGTATCTAAAATGCGATCGCGGATAAAATCTTTAGAACCATATAAGGCACAAGGGTCCATATTACCCTGAACACCCATATTAGCGCCCAATCTCGCCCGCGCTTCCGCCATATCTACAGTCCAGTCCACACTAATAATATCGACTCCAGATTTACCCATACGTTCCAACACACCAGCACTACCACTGATATAAAGAATCATCGGGGTGTCCGGGTGAGTAGCTTTAACTTGTTGTACTACTCGTTGCTGATAAGGTAAAGCAAAAGTTTCGTAATCTTGGGGGCTAAGTTGACCCGCCCAAGAATCGAACATTTGGACAACTTGAGCGCCAGAATCAATTTGGTAGCGAGCGTAAACTGCGATCGCATCGGCTATTTTAGCCAAAAGTTGATGCAACATAGCTGGCTCACAAAAAGCCATCCGCTTAATATTTACATAATCCTTAGAGCTTTTACCCTCAATTGCATAAGCAGCAAGCGTCCAAGGCGCACCTACGAAACCTAAAACGGCAGCTTTGTCGCCTACTTCTTGACGTAGAGTTTGCAAAATTTCCCGGATAAAAGGCAGAGATTCCTCTGGCTCTATAGGATGTAATTGATCGATTTGCTCTTGGCTACGAATTGCAGGTTCAATAACCGGACCCTTGCTTTCAATGATGTCAAAGGGAATACCGATTCCTGGTAAAGGAGTGAGAATATCTGAAAATAAAATTACCCCATCTGGCTGGAAAGCTTTCCAAGGTTGCAGAGAAATTTCCACCGCCAGTTCTACTTTTTCAGAGCGGTCGCGAAAATTCGGATAGCGATCGCGCAACTCCCGATAAACTTTCATATAGCGACCTGCCTGCCGCATCATCCACACCGGCGGACGGTCTAAAACTTCACCACGCGCCGCCCGCAACAGATAAGGAACCTGCGTATTCACAGTCATTGAAACCCCACTATAGATAGTTTATTAAAAGCATTTGTTATCTTACCACTGAATCAATTATCAATTATCAATTAACAATTATCAATTTCGGAGAGTTTTTAACGCTGACAAGGAACTTTGATCGGCATCTAAAACCTACTCCTCTCTCCTCCCTCCTCTCCCCTCCCTCTCATCACTGACAATGAACCTTGATCACCATCCAAAACCGCCATAACACCGACGGGTAAAGCAGCGTTGCTGCCATCGTGACCGAAGGGGAGGTCAGAGACAATCGGGATGTTGAGATCGCTCATGCGATCGCGCAACACTTCTTCAACAGTTAAACTAGGCACATCTTGGGGCGCTTGACATCGGCTAAAGCGCCCTAAAGCAATTCCTCGGACTTGCTTTATAGCACCTGTTAAACGCCATTGTGTCAACATTCTATCAATCCGATAAGGCGCTTCGGTGACATCCTCAAGAACGAGAATTACGCCCTCCAGCGACGGTTGAATTGGTGTCCCTAGTAAATGAGTTGCTACAGTCAAATTCGCTGGTAACAAAATCCCAGAAACCTTTCCACCGCCCCAACCACTACCAGTCAAAGGTTCTAAAGAACGTCCTTCTACCCAGTCAAATAATCGCCTAATAGACCAATCTGGCTCAGAGGCTATAGTTGTCAATACCGGAGCATGAACGCCTGAAACTCCTACTGTTGCTAAACTCCACAGCAACCCTGTGACATCAGAAAAACCTATCAACCACTTAGAATTTAGGATTTCCTCCCTGCTACCCTGTCCTAAAATCCAAGTCCAATCTTCCAGTAACCGAGCGCTACCATAACCACCTCTAGCGCAGAGAATGCCACGACATTCGGGGTCTGTCCAAGCTATCTTAAGCTGCTCTCGTCTCTCAAAATCTGTACCTGCAAGGTATCCCCATTGACGATCAAAACCCTGGCAAAATTCTACTCGGTAGCCGTGCGATCGCCAAACCTCTACACCCTTTTGGAAAGCCTCAAACTCTCGCAGCGCCCCACTAGGAGCAATAACTCTGAGCAAATCACCTGGTTTTAGTGGTGGTGGTGGTTGACATAAGTTCATATTTAAAATCGCAGCTAGTAAAGTGAAATGTGGCTATCCAATTTTCATCAGGCGGATGCCCGTACAGTATTGGTATTCAGGAAAATGATACGATTAATTTTGGAGGATCAAATCTCTAAAGCCTAGTTGTTGCCGCTAACTAGGTTGAAGGCTTATATACACAGCTTTCTTATACCCAGAAAGGGTTATTCAACGGTAGTTTTTAAATTAATACTTCACACTTCATAAAGTTCTTCGTTTCAAAAGTCCCCCCCTCCTGCTATGTTGAAAAATTTACTAGGCAATCCTAACGCTCGCAAGCTTAAAAAATACCAGCCTTTTGTGGCAGACGTTAACGTTTTGGAAGAAGAAATCCAAGCGCTGTCTGACGAACAACTCAAAGGCAAAACCGCAGAATTCAAACAGCGACTTCAAAAAGCGAAGACACTGCGCCAAGAAGAGGAACTGTTAGATGAAATTTTGCCAGAAGCTTTTGCTGTTGTGCGAGAAGCAGGACGGCGGGTTTTAGGTATGCGCCACTTTGATGTGCAGTTATTAGGTGGAATTGTACTGCACAAAGGTCAGATAGCGGAGATGAAAACAGGGGAGGGAAAAACTCTTGTTTCTACCCTACCCGCTTACCTTAACGCCATAAGTGGTAAAGGCGTTCACGTTGTAACGGTAAACGACTACCTTGCCCGCCGTGACGCAGAATGGATGGGGCAAGTACATCGCTTCTTAGGATTAACTGTAGGCTTGATCCAAAGTAGTATGGGACCCAATGAGCGTAAGAAAAACTATGGGTGTGATGTTACCTACGCAACTAACAGTGAGTTAGGATTCGACTATCTGCGTGACAACATGGCAACCTCGATGGTTGATGTTGTGCAACGCCCCTTTAATTTCTGCATCATCGACGAAGTAGACTCAGTATTAATTGATGAAGCAAGAACTCCTCTAATTATCTCTGGACAGGTAGAACGTCCCACTGAAAAATACATTCAAGCTTCAGAAATTGCTCAACAACTGAAAAAAGAAGAGCATTACGAAGTTGATGAAAAGGCGCGTAACGTTCTGATGACTGATGAGGGTTTTGCCGAGGCTGAACGGTTATTAGGGGTTACTGACTTGTATGACCCCAATGACCCTTGGGCGCACTATCTCTTCAACGCCATTAAAGCTAAAGAACTGTTTCTCCTCGATGTCAACTATATTGTCCGCAATGACGAAGTTGTAATTGTGGATGAATTTACAGGTCGGGTACTACCTGGACGACGCTGGAGTGATGGCTTACACCAAGCTATTGAAGCAAAGGAAAGGGTAGAAATTCAAAATGAAACCCAGACTTTAGCCACAATTACCTATCAAAACTTTTTCTTGCTGTACCCCAAGTTATCTGGGATGACCGGAACAGCTAAGACTGAAGAAGCAGAACTAGAAAAAATCTACAAGCTGCAAGTAACAATCATTCCAACTAACCGCAATTCCCAGCGTGTAGATGTCGCGGATGTGGTTTACAAGAGTGAAATAGCGAAGTGGCGTGCGGTGGCGCAAGAGTGCGCTGAAATGAATCAGATGGGTCGTCCGGTATTAGTTGGAACAACCAGTGTAGAAAAGTCTGAAGTCCTCTCGCAGTTGTTAAATCAGTTAGAAGTTCCCCATAATCTGCTCAACGCCAAGCCGGAAAATGTGGAACGTGAGTCGGAAATTATCGCCCAAGCTGGACGTAAAAATGCGGTGACAATCTCTACGAATATGGCTGGTAGAGGTACAGACATTATTTTGGGTGGTAATGCTGACTACATGGCACGTCTGAAGATCAGAGAGTTCTTCATGCCGCGCGTTGTCCAACCCGAAGAAGAGGATGCGTTTGCAACAACGCGCGTTCCTGGGGCAGGAGGGGGTCGCGCACCAGCACAAGGCTTTGCTCCTGGTAAGAAGGTTAAGAATTGGAAGGCATCTCAGGAGATTTTCCCCACGAAGTTGTCAAAAGAAACAGAACAACTGCTCAAACAGGCAGTAGATTCGGCAGTACAGAAATATGGGGAGCGGAGTTTGTCGGAATTGGAGGCAGAGGATGTTATAGCTGTTGCTGCCGAAAATGCTCCAGTAGATGATTTAGCGATTCAACAAATGCGGGCAGCTTATAAGCAACTCCGTAAAGATTATGAACAGTTCACTAAGCGTGAACATGATGAGGTAGTTGAAATAGGAGGACTGCACGTAATTGGTACAGAACGCCATGAATCACGTCGAATTGACAACCAATTGCGCGGTCGTGCAGGTCGCCAAGGTGATCCAGGCAGTGCAAGATTTTTCTTAAGTTTAGATGATAGCTTGTTGCGGATTTTCGGAGGCGATCGCGTCGCTGGGTTAATGAATGCTTTCCGAGTAGAGGAAGATATGCCGATTGAATCGGGTATGCTGACTCGCAGCTTAGAAGGAGCGCAGAAAAAAGTCGAAACCTATTACTACGACATCCGTAAACAGGTGTTTGAGTACGACGAGGTGATGAACAATCAGCGTCGGGCAATTTATGCGGAACGGCGTAGAGTTTTAGAAGGTTTAGACTTGAAAGAACAGGTGATTGCTTATGCTGAAAAGACGATGGAAGACATCGTTGATGCTTACGTTAACCCTGAACTACCACCTGAAGAATGGGATATTAACAGCTTGGTAGGGAAAGTGAAAGAATTTGTTTATTTACTGGCAGATCTTGAACCAGAACATCTGGATGATATGACAGTAGAACAAATTAAAACCTTCATGTCTGAAGAAGTTCGGAAAGCTTACGACCTCAAAGAAGCACAGGTAGATCAGATTCAGCCTGGTTTGATGCGACAAGCAGAACGCTTTTTCATCTTGCAGCAAATTGATACTTTGTGGCGGGAACACCTGCAAGGAATGGATTCTCTGCGGGAGTCTGTTGGTTTGCGCGGTTATGGTCAAAAAGACCCACTAATTGAGTACAAACAAGAAGGTTATGAAATGTTCTTGGACATGATGACGGATATTCGTCGGAATGTAGTTTACTCATTGTTCCAATTCCAACCACAAGTTCAACCGCAAGCAGTTTAAGAGGGGAGAGGAGAGAGGGGAGAGGGGAGAAAACTTATCCTCCCTTCCCGCCCAAAGAATACCTAGAGAGAAAAACCGCCTTAGCGAAGCGAAACGCGCCAGCGTTTTAGACGCAAAGGACGCTAAGAAAGAAGAAGAATATCATCGGTAATCTTTTAGTGAGAAAGGATTAACCGCTATAGCAGTCAGCAGATCGCGTATCAGCTTTGATCAAATCTTTTGCTATTCAAGGGTTTATCCTGGGAACAAATTAAATCTTCTTTCTCTTGCTTCGCGTCCTTTGCGTCTTGGCGGTTTAATAAAAGAACAGTTAAAGCTAACTGCTAATGGCTATATATCTAACGCTCAACTTTAAAAATTAATCTACTAAGAAAGTGACTATTTTCTAATTGATAAAACTGAGCGTCTCCTCCCCAAGAACGTAAAATAATTTGGCAAATTTTGAGTTGCCGACTAGGTGGTTGCTCTATTAAATTAATATTAACGCCTTGAGGGTTCTTGTCTTTATTTGCAAAAAATTCTAGGTTTTCAGAGCTAGTTTTATTCGGCTGGCTATCAGCAATCAACAATTCTATAAAACCCGCTTCAGCATTATTTTGATTTAAGTTTCTACTAGCTTGTTCCCTATTCCATGCTTCGGCATCTAGAGGGCGACACCAAATATCAATTCTATTTCCAGATTTAGCCTTATAACACGCAGTCAGCAAAATATCAAAAAGTATACATTCAAGCTTGAGTTGATTTGCAGATATGCTGGTACTTCCAATATTTTTTACCATTACAGTTAGCTGACGCTGATTGAACAGAGGCTCGACACGACGCAGCAACCGCTTGAATAAACCTCCTAAAAGTACAGCACTGACATGAGGATTTGTCTGCCACTGTTCCTCATTAAGTAATGGGCTAAGGGGCGTGAGTGTGCTTTCTAAGTTGTGTAAAATTTGTGTGGCACGCATACGCTTGATAGTGGGATCGCCGTTTGACTGTCCTTGGTCTGAGTATTCAGATAGTAGTTGGCTAACACTGCTAGCGACAGCATAATGCAGCATTTCTAAGCAACGGTGTTTGTACCAGTTAAGCTGTTCTAATTCTCGGATGTCATTAGCCATTGTGTTGCTCAGACGGCGGTACTGGCGTAACCAAGTAAACTGCCTGACTAAGGTTTCCAATGATTGAAGTATTTGTGGCGACCACTGATTTTCACTGGAATCAACTAATAGCAAAATACCAGTGGGTAGGGTTTTGGAACTACTAAGTAGAGGTATGAGTAATAGCTGACCAGTACCATTATGTTTGAGCCAATTGCTAGTTTCGGCTGGTAGCTCGTTAAGTTTGCGAACTATGAAGCCTCTTGTGGCGATCGCTTCCCGAATTAATGGATCGCTCAAAGGAATGGGAGCGTTGGCGACACCAAAACGAGGATCGTTAATAACTGTTGATTGTAAAACTAAGGATTTTTGCTTGCTTTGATTTGGTTTTTGGGGCATCCACCCTAAAATCCCTATAAAGGAAGATGCCATTAACTTAGCTAGATATTTTATCCAGGCACGTTCAAAAGATTTGGGATCTGCCGAACCACTTAATAGTGCGGTTAATCCTTCTTGTAGTGTTTTATTGGCAATTAATAAATTATCAGTAATATTTTGAAGCTCTAAATTTTTCAGTAACACGCCAATTTGTTGAGCAACTATCCCAACTAATCGCCGTTCAGTAGGATTCCAAGTGCGGGAAGTTCCATGTGCAACGATTAGTAAAGAATTATTTTGAATATTGCCTGTGCGACAGACTAATAGCGATCGCATTCCCAACTTCAATAAGGATTCTCGCCATTCTCCAAGTCGCTGATCTTTTTCCAAATCCTCAATTGCCAGTACTTCTGAGCTTTCATGGATTAACTGCCAAGAATCGTAAGCAAGTGCTGCTAAAGGAGCGTTAAGGGGCGATCGCTTCGGTGGCTGTTGTTGATACAAAACGGCATATTCTACTGTTGAAGCTACTTCTATAGCTTGCAACACTAAGAAACGTTCAACACCAAAACGATTTAATATCAGTTCCGCAGCTTGCCTGATTCCTATCTCTGGTTCAGGATACTCCGCCATAGAACTAGCAACTTCACCGATTAAATTGGTATCTTTTTGAGTTTCCTGAAGGATGGCTTCTACATCCTCCTTGCCTGCAATTAAAACAACAATCTGGGCAGTAGCACGGACATAATGAGTTTCTGAATCTTCCCAAATCCGAGCTTCATTGTCTTCCACCGCCAAAAAACCCACCAGTTCCCCTTTTACTAAAACTGGTGCAGCTAGTATAGACCGCGCCCGAAATCGTGACAGCAAAGTACCTGTCACCTCAGCATTTAAGGGGCTTTTGCTAGAACCAATGGCGACTGTCTGACCTGCTGCTAAAGCCAAATAAAACTCACTCACATCTTGGACATTCAATCCAGGGGAACTACTGTCTGGATCTTTTAATTTACGAGCAGTCTGCCGATTACCAACTTTTTGCCAAAAGTAACGTTTATCTGGAGAATACCAGTAAAGATTTGTCCGCGTCGGCGCTACAAATTCATGGGTCGTGTTCACCAGCACATCCAAGCGATTAGCTAGGGTTGGCAGGCTTTGTAGCTGCTCCAACATTTGAAATAAGGATTGATCTGGACGCTTGATTGAAGCGTGTTGCCATTCCACCTCCATTTGGTAGAGCTTAGTAGCTAATCCCCCAAAAAGCAATGATAATTGGGCTTTTTCGCTTGTACGGGGAGTAGTTCCCCACAGATGCGATCCCAGCATCACAACACCAAAACACCGATCTTTATAGCGCAAAGGAAATACCAGTGTCCCCTGAATCCCAAATTCAGTAGCCGCTCGACCCCATTCCCCAGCCCGCCCTTCTGTTCGCAGGTCGGGAATACTTAATGGTCGCAATTGGATTACTACCTGCTCTAATAAGTCGCCTGGAGCCAGAGAAAACTTTTGTTTGAGGAATTTCACATCGCCTGTTGGTGTGATGCCCCCTTTGCCCACCAAACGGTGTTCTACACGGTCATAAAGACCGAGCCAGATTAAGCGATAGTTAAATTCTCCTTTGAGGTAATCTAGGGTCGCTTCCGTGAGAGTTTCTACCTTTTCCTCTTCACGTATAGTTTGAAGGACACGCCCCAATGTAACCAGTTGTTTGTCGTAGGTCGTCTGAATTTCTTGCTGACCCATGTTTTTAAAATGTGATGGCAGAAGGCGATTACAGAAATCTATATAACTTGTATTATCTGGGATGCTCTGAGTAAAGATGGTATATTCTGAATTTACGCATTTTAATCGTAGAATCCGCAATCCAGGAAAGCAAAGTTTCCGTATTTACTCAGTAGATCCACTTAATAAAACATAATATAGTGGCAAGCAGAGGGGCAGGGGAAGCAGAGGGAGTGCGAAGATTACATCTAATATTTCATTAGGTTGACTTATTTAGCTAAAAAGTAAAATTGCTGATTTTATTATTGCGTAAGTTTTGATATTGTCATTTTCAGGAAAATAGTTATCTATAAATTGATTATTTTGGGTTTAGAACTTTGGATATTTATCAATTAGCTATTCGTCCGATTTTGTTTTCTGGTTTAAATGCCGATCCTGAATCGTTACATCAGCAAACTCTCCGAGTATTGAGTTGGTTAGATCAATCTGATAGCTTCCAAGCTATTTGGATTAAATCTCAGTTCCAGCAATCTTTTTGCCTACAAAATCCACGTTTGGAACAAATTCTTTGGGGGCTAAAATTTGATAACCCTGTGGGTTTGGCAGCAGGATTTGATAAAGATGCTGTTGCGGCTGGAATTTGGAGATTCATGGGTTTTGGTTTTACAGAATTGGGTACTGTCACATTTCATCCACAGCCTGGAAATCCTCGCCCTCGTTTGTTTCGCTTACCAAATGACCAAGCTGCCTTGAATCGTATGGGATTTAATAATCAAGGTGCGGAGGTAATGGCAAAAAATTTGCAAACTAGGCTCATGACTGGGGGCTGGACAGAAACAATCACCAGGCAAGAAAACAGCCACTTAGCAGGTAGTACTCAGCGTTGTTTTCCTAGAGGGATTAATCTAGGTAAATCTAAAATAACTCCAATAGATGAAGCTGCAAGTGATTACTTAAATAGTTTTAATTTGCTTAAGGATTTGGGAGACTATTTTGTAGTGAATGTTAGTTCGCCTAATACTCCAGGTTTGCGATCGCTGCAATCTTCTGAGCAATTAGCTGTGATCCTAGACACACTACAGAGCGAAAATCAAGGACACAAACCTATCTTAGTCAAAATTGCTCCCGATTTAGAATTCGATGCGATCGCAGATGTGTTAACTATTGCCCAACGATACAATCTAGCTGGTATCATCGCTACTAATACTACTATCAGTCGTGAAAATTTAAATACCCAAGTCCTTAAAGCTACTGGTAACAACATTCGCGAGGAAGCTGGGGGAATTAGTGGTTTACCTCTGCGCGATCGCTCTACCGAAGTGATACGCTTTATTTGGCAACAAACTCAAGGCAAACTACCCATTATCGGTGTTGGTGGTATTTTTACCCCAGAAGATGCTTGGCAAAAAATTACAGCAGGTGCTTCCCTTCTTCAGTTGTACACTGGCTGGATTTATCAAGGTCCCTGGATAGTACGCCGAATTATGGAAGGACTTTTACAAAAATTGGAAGAACATAAATTAGCTTCTATATCTGAGGCAATTGGATTAGATGCCAAATTGTAATTCTACTTACCTATTGTGGAAGCATTAAATTTGCTGGCTCAAAATAATGTCAAAAAGCGGGTATTTGATTTGTTGGTAGAAAAGTGTTGATTTAATCATCCTTGTCTTTCTTCCCTTGAAAGGGTTTGGGTGGCTTGTTGTTGTCAGTTGCAGCTTGAGATTCTTGATCCACCTGATCCTGTTTGTAGTCTGACTCTGGGGATGTGAAATTATTGGAAGATGATTGATCAACTACAAGTTGCTTGCGTTGGCGCGGGGGTGCTGGTGGCTGTTGTTGTATTGGCGACTGTCGCTCAGAAGAAACAGATTTTTGGCTATCTAGAGATGTTGGTACTGGTTGAGAGTAATATTTAGATGATTTTTTCTGTACGGATGCTGGTTGGGAGTAATATCTAGATGACTTTCTTGGTACGGATGCTGGTTGGGAGTAATATCTAGATGATTTTCTTGGTAGGGATACTGGTTGAGAGTAATATCTAGATGATTTTCTGGCTACGGGCGCTGGTTCAGGTTCGGGGTTAGACACAGATGGTTGTGTCTGCTGTACGTTAACTGGTGATTGATCTTGGGTGTAAGTATAGCGCCGCCTACGCCTGGAAACGGTTGGCTGTTCTTGGTCGGCAGAGGATGATTCAATTTGGGCTGGAGTTGAGGGTAAATCTGAGGAGGTGCGATCGCGTAGCGACTCCGCAGGAGTATCGCGCCTAATCACTGGTATTGTCTGAGATGCTGATCGAGGTCTCGGCTGAGTTACTGGCACATCTGTATTATTCTGAGTTGAGCCATTACTTTGTTGCTCAACAGGTGATGGGGATGGTTCTGGGGACGCGGTAATATTTTCAACCGTGGGAGTACTGCTAGGCTGGATAACTGATGGGGATGGGGACGGCTGAGGTTCTTGTTTGACAGCAGCTACAGAAATAGTTACTAAGGTTGTGATAGCCGCTACTCCAACAATTGCCGTATGAGGAACACTCAATTTAGGCAAGAAAGAAATCAGCGACTTTGGAGGTGGCTGACCTTGTAATGATGGATTTTGGGGAATAAACGCCTGTGTTCCTGCTGCCTGATTAGCAACTGACTGAGTAACGCCAGGATTTGCCGGAACATCTAAGTCTGTAGGTAGAAGATTTAACCACTCGTCTATAGTGCTGGGTCGATATTTAGTTTCAATCGCCATCCCCCGCATCACCGCTTGATTCACAGCCGCACTTAGTTCTGGTTGCAATTCCCTTGGTTCTGGGATTGGTTGCCTATCTCTCAAAACGGCTGGTGTTGGGACTGTTGCAGTTAATAAAGTGTAAAGCGTAGCAGCTAGGGCATAGACATCGGTTGCGGTTGTGCGCTTTTCTTTGTCTAGATACTGTTCAATGGGGGCATAGCCTTCAGAAACTAAACTGGTATGGGTCTGAGTTACGCCTGGAGTAAACTCTCGCGCTATACCAAAATCAATTAATACTACTTCGTGAGTGCCTTGGCGCAAGACAATATTATCTGGCTTGACATCCCGATGTAGTAATTTTTGTTGATGGACAACTCTTAAAGCAAAGCCAATTTGCCGGATGTAGTGGACGGCTATAGCTTCCTTGAGTGGGTTATCTGGAAATACAACTTGTTTGAGGGTTAAACCAGGAATGTAGTCCATGACTAAGTAGGGCATTCCTTCGTCGTGAAAGAAGTCAATCACCCGCACAATATTAGGATGAACACATAACGCTAAACGTCTGGCTTCATCCTGAAATTGGGAAAGGAACCGCTCAAAGTCAGAACGGTACTGTAAGGACTCGTTAAGGGTTTTTATCACTACTGGGTGTTTCAAATAGTGATGTATGGCTTTATAAGTAATGCCAAAGCCGCCCTGTCCTAGAACTTGTTCTAGGGTATATTTACCCTTTTGTAATTTTTTGGTGACTTGGGATTTCATCATTAAAAATAAAAAGTATAAACGATGAAGTATAAAAAATACCTCATACTTCATACTTTATTTAGAAGCGTTGCCCAATTCCAAATTGTATTTTACTTTGCCCTTGATCGGTGATGCCAAAGTCGGCGCGAATTAGTCCAATTGGTGAGTTAACGCGCATCCCAGCCCCGTAACCGAAGCCATTGCCAGGTTTGCCGCGATCAACTCCTGGTTGTCCAGGGACAGTATCGCTAGAACCTAAATCTGTACCATAGTCAGCAAATAAGACACCACCTATAACTGAGAATACTGGAAAGCGGTATTCGGCTGAGGCTAGGACGAAACTGCGTCCACTGGCAACGTCACCATTTTGATAACCGCGTACTGAGTTAATCCCACCAATGTTAAAGGCTTGGTAGGGTGGTAAATCACCAATTGTAGTACCACCTTGGATGTTAAAGGCTAGGACATCTTGCTTGTCTGTACCTGCATTAATTAAACCTGCGGGGATGTACTGGCTATAGTTACCTTCGATACGGTTCATTAAAATGTTACCGTTGCCGACAGGGATAGATTGTTGTGTGGTTAAACTAAATACTGAGCCTTGGGTGGGGCTAATGGGGTTGTTACGTTCATCTCTAACGACACCCGCAGATAATGTTACTAGGTCATCCATACCAGTGTTACTAAAAGTTAGCTGGTTGCCTTTGGCATCTACTGGGGAAATATTACCAGAGCGATCGCGTATACTGGTGCGGGTATAGTTCAAACCAAGTGATGCTTGCCATTGATCTATTGGTTTGCTAAATGTAATACCGCCCCCAAATTGTCCTTGACGTACTGAGTCACCATTAGGTAATTTAATATCTTCGTCAAAGGTTTGAGAAAAACCGCGACGACGAAAGGCATTAATTGTATATCCTAGTTTGTTGGGATCACTGGGATTAAAGGGGTTGCTAAAGCTGGTATCAAATTGTAAGTCACGAGTACCTGCTTGTACACTTACACCCAACTGTTGATTAATTCCACTAAAGTTGCGGTCTTTGTAACTGATTGTACCTACTAAACCATTGTCAGAATTGTAACCGCCACCTGCATTAATCGAACGGGCAGGAATTTCTGTTAAGTCGTAGGTGACATTAGCTTTTGTAGCATCACCAGTTAGGGCAATGTCTACTTTTTCAAATAGTCCTAACTTGTAGAGTGATTGTAAGTCTGTACGCGCTGCATTTACTTGAAAAACTTCACCTGGCTTGACTTGCAATTTGTTAGTCAAGAAGTCTTGTTTTGTACGACCTGCTATTGGTTTGCTATCTTTATCTAAAAATCGGAAATTAACATCCCCAACTACACCCTCAGCAACTTCAATTAAGATTACTCCTTGATTACTGGGGCGTACTGTTGCTACTTGCGCTAAAACATAGCCGTTTTTGGCATACCACTGTTGTAGTTGTTCAATACTTTGACGGATTAAGGCAGGGTTGATTGTTGTGCCTAATTGAGCTTTAAATAAGTCGTTGGCTATTGCGGGTGTGAGGACTTTTGCGCCGGAAAGCTGGAGCGATCGCACAACTATTGGTTGCACTTGGTAAACTACTTTTATGCCAGTAGGTGTAGTTTGGGTAGTGGCTCGCACATCGGTAAATGAACCTGTTGCTAACAGTACCGCAACATCCCTATCTATCTGGCTTTTACTTGTAGCACTACCAATTTTAGTAGTAATTGTATTCTTAATAAACTGCTGTAATTCATCGCCAGCGCCCACAACTTGCACATCGGTTGCTGTTACCTGCACATCTTTTTGGGTATTAGGTTTGGTTGATGTGGTGGGAACATTAACAGGTGGGGGTGTTAATTTGGCAGGAGTTTGTGCTTGTACCAGCGTACTACTAGAAGTTGGAGTAGCTGCTGCTGGAACTACCACCGACGGTGAGTTGCTAACGGCGTTTACAGGTGCAGTCGTTTCATCAACTGGTACTACATAATCACTTGCTGGTTTTTGCTTAGTGTTAGATTGAGCAAATGCCTGTAAAGGCAACCCGCAAGTAGTTAGGGCAACTAAGGTATAGATGGCAACAACTGGAAAACGCATATAATCTCTATTTTTAAGTTTGTGTTGTTAAGCAATATCAGTTGTGGGTAAGAGAGGGAGTTTGTTCCTCTTGCCCTGTAATTAGCTAATGGTTTGTATGTTCAGGAATTTTTTACTATATAAATTCTGACTCAGAGAAACCTGCTTAAGTTCCGTAGCTATGACACAATTTGATCTGACACATTAAAAATAGGGAGGGGCTGATCGGTATTCCCTCTGTTAAATTGCCTTAAATATCTCTTGTTAAAAAATAGGATTGCTGCAAAAATCAATGATTTTGTTTTTTAATAGCGGATGTAAGCAGATGTTCGTCAAAAATTTTCGGCTTATGCGATCGCAATTCGGTTAGTCTTACGAAATTCAAGATTGATAAAGTGCGATTCTTTACGGATAGCTGACGCTAACGCAATCTTTGTTATCTAGAGATCATGCGATCACGCCGATGTGTCAGTAATGGTGCAATGCGATCGCGATCTTTGTCATCTAGAGATCATGCGATGTCTACAACGGGTTTACGCCTACGCGCTTTATGTCTTTTATGATGAAATAGCGATCGCGATCTTTGTAGCCAAGAGAGAATGTGATCGCACTTTGGGATGTATGGATAAAATCGCTTGTTTTATGGGATGGGGTGCGATCAGTGGATCATTATATTACTAAGAGACTTCGCTACTAAGTTTTGATTGTTTTTGAGCCAATAACTGTTTCTGTACTCTTTCCCGACGGCGTACATAAAGAGGACTATTCTGCAAATCATACTCAGCTTGAGCCGTTGCTTGTTCCAACATGAGATTGAGATTATCAAACATTAAGCAGACTTCACGCCAACGAGCCACATTCCGCGCTCTTGTTTCAGCATCAGGAATTGTTTTTTCATTGTTCATGGTAGATTCCAAGTTCTCTTTGTTTCTTGTGCTGTTGCTTCTACTGCATCTGCTGTAGCTTGTGCTTGTTCAATTGACTGTTGAAGTAATTTAACTGTAGCTAAAGAAGCCACTGGTTGAGACTCAGCTACTTGCAATACTAGCCCGTAAAGGCGATTATAAAACATTCTTGCCCGTTCTGCCGCATTTTTGAGTTCTTCTAGTTCAGATACAGTTTCCTCGGTTTCCCCATACTGTTCAAATAGATTGAACTCACAAGCTGTGGCTAAATTAATTACATTAAACAATCGTGGTAGCAAATTTGCAACAGTTATTAAGGTTTCATCAGGTAAATTTGCCATTTAATAGTTACTGTAATCAAACAAACGTGAGCGTATTAAATTTTATAGCACTATGTGCGATCGCACTCGTTGTATCAGGAATAGTGGAATGCGATCGCGCAATTTAAAGTAAAGCTAACAAAAATAATATTGGCAACTTATTTATTAACACAGAAATATCCAATAAACTTGTATCTAATAAAATGCTAGGTGGACAAAAAGAAACCCAACCTGCGATAAAATCCTACAATGAAACTACTTTGTCTGAGTAATGGTCATGGGGAAGATGTAATTGCTGTGCGAATTTTGCAGGAATTGCAGCAACATCCTAATTGCCCCAATTTAGCGGCTTTACCTTTGGTGGGAGAAGGACAAGCTTATTCTGGCTTAGGCATTCCTGTGATTGGGAAAATGCAGAGGATGCCTTCTGGTGGCTTTATTTATATGGATAGCCGTCAGTTGATGCGAGATATTAAGGGTGGTTTATTACAACTGACGTTGGCTCAATTTAAGGCTGTGCGTAGCTGGGCGAAGAGTGGTGGGGTAATTTTAGCGGTTGGGGATATTGTACCGTTATTGTTTGCTTGGTTAAGTGGCTGTGATTATGCTTTTGTTGGTACTGCTAAATCTGAATATTATTTGCGGGATGAAGCTGGTGTGTTACCCCGTAAGTCTTGGGGGGAACGTTCAGAAAGTTGGTGGGGTTCTGTTTATTTGCCTTGGGAACGTTGGTTGATGAGTCGCCCCAGATGTAAGGCGGTGTTTCCTAGAGATAAATTGACAACTGATATTTTGCAACAGTGGTCAATTCCAGCTTTTGATTTGGGTAATCCGATGATGGATGGAATCTTACCAGAAATTCCACCAGCGATTTTTTATGAGCGAGATGCGGAGTTAAAGGAGACGAAGCGATCGCTAATTATAACTCTCCTCCCTGGTTCTCGACCTCCAGAAGCTTATGATAATTGGCAACAAATCATCCTTGCGGTGGATGGATTAATTAAAGTTTTTTCTCGACGTTCTATAGTTTTGCTGGGAGCGATCGCACCTACTTTAAATTTAGACTCTTTGCGCCAAGTTTTAGTAAGTCAAGGTTGGAGGAAGCTAGAAGAAGTAACTGAGTTAGCAATTTCTTTAGTTGAAGATCCCGCAGCAGAAACATTTACTAAAGAAAATTGCAGTTTAATTTTGACGACTAATGCTTATAGTAAATGTTTAATTAATGGTGATGTAGCAATTGCAATGGCTGGTACTGCTACAGAACAATTTATTGGGTTAGGGAAACCTGCGATCGCTATCCCAGGAAGTGGTCCCCAATATACTCCGGCTTTTGCAGAAGCTCAAAGTCGTTTATTAGGTTTATCTTTAATATTAGTAAAGCAATCTATTGATGTAGCAACTGCTGTGCAAAGTTTATTTCGTGATCCTGATAGGTTACAGTTAATTGCTGAAAATGGAGCAAAGCGAATGGGAGAACCTGGTGCTGCGCGTCGAATTTCTAATTGCTTGATGGAACGTTTGAGTAGTTAATACATATGTATCCATGAATACCAAATATTAGGTCTTGCTATAGGAATATATATGATAAATAATTTAACTATATGATTAAACCAATATCAAGTTCGGCTCTCTAATTCATCTTTATTCAGGTTAAAAAGTAAATATAGGTAGATTAACTGAAGTGAAGGCTTGCCAAGGGTTTTACTGCCTGTGTTAGAGGTAATCTTCTTTAAAAATAAAGCAGAGTTAGTTGAGTGGGATGCGGTAGGAGATGTCAAGTTGAATTGCAGACTTTAAGATTAACTAACTGGACTGTTTTTATCAGTCCAGTTAGTTTTTTGTTAATTTTTCTTAGTACCCTGTTTGGTTTAGACTTTTTTAATTAAAACTCCTGCTTCTGTTTGGATAGGTAAAACATCTAAAATATCGGTTTGAGAGCAATATTTTAAGTCTTCATGGCAATTGAGACGCAGCAAGCGTTGACCGTGACTGGCGTGGTGGAACATTTCTAGTAAGTTATCTTGCCATTGACGATAAAGTGCGATCGCAGCGATAACTTCATCATTTCCTGCTAGTTCATTTAACGGACAGTTTAGTTGTGTTACTAAGCTATGCGCGATCGCACCTGCACAAACTGTATCTTCTAAGGAATAACTACCTTCCCAACCTGAACCGACTATCCAAACTGTTTCTGGTTGTTGGGATAACACATACTCAACGACGGCGGCGCGATTAATTAATGCTGCTGCTAAGACTATAGAAGCATCTTGCACTCGCTTTAAGGCGCGTGTGCCATTGGTAGTAGTAAGAAATAAGCGTTTGCCTTTAACAACTTCTGGGGTGCAGTCGAGGGGAGAGTTACCCAAATCACAACCTGCTACTGTGCTTCCGCCTCTTTCCCCAGCGCGTAGACGTTTATCTGGTTGCCATTCTTCGCTGACTTTCATCAGTTTGTCTAGATCACTGAAGACTTGCACTGCTTCTGCACCTGCATTGAGTGCTGTTGCTATTGTAGTGGTAGCGCGGAGGACATCAACAGCGATCGCACATTCTGGCACTTCAGATCCAGGGGTAAGTTCGGGGGTGTGGTAAATAAATAGCTTCACTTTTTCGCTGTACCTGTCTCAACTGCCAAATCATATTGTATAGCGGTCAGCAGTCAGCTATCAGCACTCAGCTTTTTTATTTTTGGCGTGTTTGCGATAGCGCAAGCGCTGACTTGTCAGTTCGCTCTCTTTAAATATAGTTTCTTATTTCAGTATAAATACTTGACCACCCTGAGATAGAGGGCATTTTAAAAAAATATTTGTTAGCGTCAGAATCAGGACGTAATGTAGCTGATCAATCACTACTTCCATGTAAGTTTTTATTCCCAGGAAGAATCTACTCATCTTCTAAACGAAATAAAATTTCGTTTGATTTTTGCATCACTACATGGGCTTATTTCGTCTGTTTTAATACTGTTTGATTGCTTTTTTTAATACATTTTTAAAATACAATGTCGCCTGAGCTACCAAATCAAATTGAGACTTCCAAATATCAACCAGCTTTAGAAGTTACGGAATTAATAGCGAAATTCAGAAATAG
The DNA here is from genome assembly GCF_000317495.1 of Crinalium epipsammum PCC 9333. Classification (GTDB taxonomy): domain Bacteria; phylum Cyanobacteriota; class Cyanobacteriia; order Cyanobacteriales; family PCC-9333; genus Crinalium; species Crinalium epipsammum. Next base: position 2,831,506 of record NC_019753.1, on the reverse strand, counting down.
TATATGGATGTTTGGTATTCCATCCTGGCTATTTGGAATTAGTGATCGCGGTCTTGCTGCTTTTGCTGATGGTTATTTATCGCCAGTAGAAATTCTACATCTATTGACAGCTTCCTTCTTCTTTTTAAGTTGGCTGTCTTTAAAGCCAGAACCTTGCTTGGCTACTGATCATGTAGATACACTCACAGAGTATATCCCTAATTTGAATTCTGCTCAACAGGAAGGATATGCAGAAGCCGTACAAGCGAGAACGCTTGAATTGCAAGAATACCACATGATTCGGCAAGAATATCTTTTACCCTTCCCATATATTTGTCAAATTTATCACCTATTAAACCTCAAACATTTAGAAACAATTCATGGTTTTAGTTTAAATAACTTGAAGGTGATTAAAGTTAGCAATATTCAACCAACTACAGTGGGAGGAATGGTAAAATTTCAAACAATTTTAGATTCGCAGTTTAACGCTTTGAGGATTTGGAGACAACCAATTGTTGAAGTGCAGTTAATATTGCATACTCCTTATACTGTTGAGTTAAATATCCCAGCCTACAATAACAACAGGATCGTTGTCATCTTTAATGTTATCCCTGTAAATGAAACAGAGCATAAGTTTTTAATAGACATTTACAGTAATATACCATGTCCAAAATTCTTATTGCAAGTCATTTTACATTTTGCTTCTTGTTTGACCTTATTTGAAGATTTGCCTTACTTAAAGAAGTTAGCTCAAACCCATAAAGACCGTTTATTTAACTCAAGTCAACATTCCAATCAAGAAACCATGTGGCTGTTTAAAAGATTCGTTGATTTATATGGTTCGCCCATAAAATCTTTATCATCAACTAAGGATGAAGCCTTGAACGGGTAAATTAAAAAACCTTGGTTAATATCTACGTTTATCTGCGTTTATCTGCGGTTAATTTACCTCTTGAAAGTTGATTACTCCAACAACATTAGCTGTAAAGGATGCAAATGAATTAGCCAAGGAAACGGGCGGTCTTTGATAACTGCCCATTTTTCTTTAAAAACCTCTGCTTGCAAATGGTAATCTTGATCGCTAGTTGGTGGATGATGAAGTTTTAAATATAATGTAATTCTGTGGGGTGTTTCGCTAGTATTGACTAACCAGCAAGGAAAAGTATTTTCTTTGTTAGTATCTTTAGGAAAGGTTAATTGATGGGCGCGAATGCCTACATAATTAAGTTGATCTGGGATAGGTTCAACTACATTCAGGGTACAATCCCAATCAATTGCCTGAATTTGTTGTGATGCTGTGGCGATCGCGCGAGAGAAGTTTTTACATCCTGTTAATTGAGCAACACTAAAACTAGCTGGATGCTCAAAAATATCTTGCTTGCGACCAAATGCGATCGCCTTCCCCTGTTCCAGTACCAATAAATTATCACAAACTCGATAAGCTTCCTCAAGATTATGAGTAACAAATAAAGTTACTCCTTGATAATTAGCTAATCTGGCAATTAATTGTTGTTCTAACTGACTGCGTAAGTGTGTATCTAATGCCGAAAAAGGTTCATCTAACAACAATACATCAGGTCTACTAGCTAAAGCCCTAGCAATAGCTACCCGTTGCTGCTGACCTCCTGATAGTTGATGAGGATATCGCTTGGCTAACCCTTGCAATTGAAAAGCGGTTAGTTGCGTTTCTATTTCTTGGTTGATACTTACAGTAGATTTATGCTTGTGAAAGCCAAAAGCAATGTTTTGAGCAACTGTAAGATGAGGAAATAAGGCGTAATTTTGAAATAAAAAACCAACCCGCCGATCTTTACTAGGCAAATTTATTCTTTTTTGAGAGTCATATAAAACCCGCCCATTTAAGATTATTTTTCCTCTAAGTGGCGTTTCTAGTCCAGCAATGCACCGCAGAGTTATGCTTTTACCAGATCCAGAAGCGCCCAAAATTCCTAATACTTCCCTTGTGCTAGTTAAGCTGACATTCAGGGGAAAGTTAGGCAGAGGTTTTTCAATGTCTACGAATAAATTAATCTTATTCGTAGGTGAACCAGTGGGAATAGTAAGCTGATTTGGTGGGAGAATGACACTAGGTTGAGGTAGTGCAATTCTATCTCTAGAACTTGCAACTAAGCGACGCTGATATCCAGTCCAAAAATTAACAGCAACCAGTACATTTAGAGAAATTCCCAAAATAATTAACACCCAGATCAAAGCTTGCTGCATATCCCCAGCTTCCACAGCAAAATAAATTGCCATAGGGATAGTTTGGGTTTCCCCTGGAATATTACCCGCTAACATCAGCGTTGCGCCAAATTCCCCTAACGCACGAGTAAAAGAAAGAATTGTTCCTGCAACAATTCCAGGTAAAGCTAAAGGTAGCATTACTCGCCAAAAAATAGCCCATTCTGATGCACCAAGAGTACGCGCAACGCCTAGTAAATTAACATCAATTTGTTCAAATGCCCCTAATGCTGTTTTATACATCAATGGGAAAGCTACTACTGTTGCTGTAATTACAGTTGCTTGCCAAGAAAAAATTACACTTAACCCAAATTTCCATAACAATTGACCAATTAAACTATTTTTCCCAAACAACAACAATAATAAAAATCCTACTACTGTTGGCGGTAACACTAAGGGAGCAATTAATATAGCCTCTATTATTGGTTTAGCTTTTAGTTTAGTTTCTAGCATCCATTTAGCTACTGCAATACCTAGAAAAAAAGTAATTACTGTAGCCAGTCCCGCAGTTTTTAAAGATATCCATAAAGGTGATAGTTCAAATTGCATCAGTAAATTTTATTTAGGCTTTTTTAAAGTTACCCAAGGTGGAAGTTCTCCCCTGCTGCCCTTAAAAAGAGGGGAGAACTTCATCAAAGTCCCCTTTTTTAAGGGGGATTTAGGGGGATCTATCCGTAAGCCCTGCTTAAAATATTATATTTTCCCATCTATAATAATAATTACTTATTTAACTACACCAAAACCATATTTTTGAAACACTACTTTTGCCTGTTCACTTGCAATAAACTGTACAAATGATTTTGCAGCATCCTGATTACGACTACTGTTAACTACTGCAACCGGGTAAATAATTGGTGAGTGTAAATTGTCAGAGGCAATTGCTCTAACTTTTACTTGATTTGATTCTTTAGCATCGGTAGTATAAACAATACCAGCATCAGCATTACCAGTTTCTACAAAAGTTAACACCTGACGAACATTATTAGCAAAAACAACTTTAGGTTTAACTTGCTGCCAAATTCCTAAATTAGTTAATAATTCCTGTGAATATTGCCCAACTGGTACGCTTTTAGGTTCTCCAATTGCTATACGTTTAACTTTTCCATCAGTTAGTTGTTTAAAATCTGTCAAAGGTACACCATCTTTTGCAGTAATTAAAACCAGGCTATTAGTTAATAAATTGCGTCGTGTTCCCTCTACTACTAAATTAGCTTTTTGTAAAACATCCATTTGCTTAGTTGCAGCCGAGAAAAACACATCAACATTTGCGCCTTGTGAGATTTGTTGCTGCAAAGCACCTGACGCACCAAAGTTATAACTAATATTTACGCCTGGATACTTAGACTGATATATTGGCTTAATTTCTTTTAAAGCATTGCTCAAACTAATAGCGGCTGAAACTGTCACATTAATTTGCTGTTTTTCTATATTTATAGTTGAGGATTTTTGATTATTAGCAGTGCAACTTATTACGAACATTAATAAAAAACTAGCAATAATTAATTGTAAATACTTTTTTTATTAGCTTTATTGCAATAGTCAGTTACTACATCTGTGTTAATCTGTGTTAATCTGTGTTTCATCTGTGGTGATTTATCTGAATTAGGCAAAAAGGTTATTAATTATAAATAACTGCTTTAATTAATTGATTGCAAAGAATTTTCCGTATTAATACAAATACGATTGCGACCTTGGCTTTTAGCTGCATAACAAGCAGCATCAGCTAAACTTAAAGCTGTATCTCGACTATGTGTTTCGGAATTGATAATAACTAAGCCAATACTAACGCCAATAGTAAACATTTGATTGTCATATTCAAATATAAATTCTTGAACTTGTTTTAATATTGTTTCTGCAAGCGGTCGTGCCTGTTCTATGGCACATTGGTAGAGCAATATAGCAAATTCATCACCCCCAAGACGGGCAACGACATCACTTTTACGCCCATGAGATTTTAGTAATTTGGTTACTTGACGCAACAGTTCATCTCCGGCTGCGTGACCAGCAGTATCATTAACAATCTTGAATTTATCAAGGTCTAAATAACATAAAGCGTGTTGTTGATTTTCATATTTTGCCGTATCAACCGCTTGTTGCAAGCGATTTTCAAATTCTCGGCGATTTACTAACTTAGTTAAGGGATCATGACTAGCTTGCCAAGATAGCTGACGCGCCATCTGTCTAGATAAAGTGACATCCCGAAATACTAGCACTACACCCATAATTTCACCTTCACGGGAACGGATAGGTGCTGCTGAATAGTCAATAGCATACTGCTGTTCATTACGAGCAATCAACAGGGTAGTGCTGGCAAAAGCGTCGTCTTGCTTACCTCGTAAAAGTTTTGCTACTGAGCTTTCTATAGGTTCATTAGTGCTTTCGTTAATAATCCGAAATACGTCTTTTAAAGCAACGTTTTCTGCTTCTGTTCCGCTCCAACCAGTTAGTTTTTCGGCAATGGGATTGAGTGATTTAATTCGACCAAAGGTATCTGCGGTAATTACTGCATCTTTAATTGATTGCAGCGTTACTTGTGCTAATTCTTTTTCGCGAAACAATGCTTGCTCAAACCGCCTGCGTTCAGTAACATCACGAATAATACTTAATGTTACTCGTTCATCGCCTAGTAGAGTACTACGAGAACTAATTTCTACGGGAAAAGTACTGCCATCAGCGCGACGATGCAGTGTTTCATAAACCAATCCAATTGAATCAGCTTGCTCTGTTTGAGAAGGAATGATGCACTGTTTAGGGGTAGCTTTTAAATCTATGAGGGTGAGCGATCGCATTTCTTTTTCTTTATAACCATAAGCTTTAAGAGCAGCGTCATTGGCTTCAATTATCTCTCCATTCATGCGAGTAAATAACATGATGTCTTGCGTATGTTCAGACAAAAGTTTATACATCGCCAGTAAAGTTTCGGTTTGTTTGCGCTCAATTGCTGTCGATAACACATTGGCGACTGATTCGAGAAAATAAACGTCGTCTGGATGAAATATCCGTCTTTGGGTTGTGTGTGCTGTCAAAACCCCGTAGGGATTCTCGCTACCTGGGATAATCACACTCATACCACTGACAACTCGATGATTGTGCAATAGAGTTGCTTCACTAAACCGAAATTCCGTGCGGAGATCTTCTATAATTACAGGCTTTTTCGCTAAAAGAGTATAACCTGCTTGAGAACTGCTATCTGCTTTGAGGGTAATGTTTCCTACTAATCCTGGTAACCAACCCACGCCTGCGCGTAAACGCAATTCTAGATTATCTGGTTGTAATTCTAAAACTGCTGAAAACTCTATAGCCAAAGTTTGGACAATAACATCAACTGCGCGATCAATTAGGCTGTCTAAGTCTGTATTTGCTAACGCCACCTGCCCTAATTGCGCCACATTTGCTTGTTGACGTATACGGTTTTCTAGTGCTAAGGCAGCTTGTTTACGCTCTGTAACGTTGCGGTAAGTAGTGACAATTCCTGCGACACTAGGATCATCTAAAAGATTATTAAATATCACTTCAAAATCTTGCCACTCACCATCAGCGTGTTTGAAACGCATGATAGCCCTAATGTTAGCGGCTGGATCAGCCAGAGTATCTGCTAACAGCCGATCAGCTTTAGCTAACTCATCTGGATGGACAAAATCAAAGGCTTTTTTCCCTAACCAATCTTGGGATTCATAGCCAAGGATGGAAGTAATAGACAAACTAATATAAGTAACTATGCCATTAGCCGTGAGAATAGTAATTATATCTGAAGTGTTTTGTGCTAGTGAGCGAAATCGTTGTTCGCTGTGACGTAATACTTCAGCAGAACTCAGTTGCACCCGCACATACTGTTCTAAGAGGGCAGCGATTAAAGCTAGAGTGAGGATAATCATCGTAGCGATCGCAATCCCGACAGCAAGCAAAGAATAGTTCATTACTGGAAATGACGGTGTAATTGCTTGGGGAATAAGTTGGAAACTAGCGGCTGTCATGCCTGTATAGTGCATTCCAGCGATCGCACTGCCCATAATTACTGCTGCACCTATCTTTGGGAGAATGCTATGTCCAGGGGTTTCACTCCGCATTCTGTGACTTAACCATAAGGCAGTAACAGATGCCGCGATCGCAATTAAAATACTTAGTGCTACCAATTGCAAATTGTAGTGAACCACAGCATCTATCTGCATAGCTACCATGCCTGTATAGTGCATGGCAGCAATTCCCAATCCCATAAATGTACCCCCTAAAAACAAGGGCAAACAGCCCATTGTTTTGCGGCTTGCAACAAACAAAGCTGCGCCCGAGGCAATGATTGCTACCAACATTGAGGCTATAACAATTGGCGGATCGTATGCCATTTGGATCGGTAAGTTGTATGCCAACATACCGATAAAGTGCATCGACCAAATTCCTAACCCCATTGCGATCGCACCACCAATCAGCCACAGCAAACGACCTTTACCGATAGCTGCTGTCACCCTTCCCGCTAAATCTAGTGCTGTGTAAGAGGCAATAGTCGCGATCGCAATTGAAAGCAGAACCAGCCTAAGATCGTAGGTAGCCGTGAGCATAATATTTCCAGGGGTAACAACAATAAATCCCCATCTTTAGTATGAGTGATGTATCAAGAGATACAAGTTTATAAAGGTAGGTAGCTTGAAAATTTTGCTATAGACAGAATGTTCTAGATATAGAATAAAGCAGTTAAAAGCCCTCTCCCCGTCAACAGGGAGGGGGTTGGGGGTGGGGTTCTTTATAAATATACGATTATTAAATAAATTTCTAAAAATCCACACCGCGCTTCAAATCTACCCCTCTATCAGCATAGTGCTTATGACAAACCATTTCAGAGTGAACACTAGCGAGATTAAAATAAGCAGGAGTATTTAAACAGCGACCTGTGATGATAATTTGTGTATCACGAGGCTTACGCAGTAATGCTTCTACAATTGGTCTTTCATCCAACAATTCTAAATCCACAGTAGGATTAAGCTCATCAAGGATAATTGTTTTATAAAGACCAGATGCGATCGCGCTTCTAGCAATTTCCCATCCTCTTTCTGCTTCTACATAATCTAATTCTTTTTGTTGTCCCCGCCAAACAATTGCATCCCCACCACATCGCTGATGATCTACCAAACTAGGATAACTTTGTTGTAAAGCTGCGATCGCCGCATCTTCAGTATAACCACTACCACCTTTTAGCCACTGCATAATCAATACTCGGTGAGATTGATCTTGGCTAATTCCCCGTCCAATTGCCTGTAAAGCCTTGCCCAAAGCACTTGTAGACTTACCTTTCCCCGCACCAGTATAGATTTCAATTCCCTCAATTCCTTGTTCCTGTGCGATGGGATGGTGATGAGGTTTCATCTCCGAATGCAAATCTGCAATATCTAATAATGCTTGGGGTGCAGCCCGACCTGTAATAATTACTTCCAATTCTTCAGGCTTATGATTCAGCGTATTAATAACTTCTTCTACAGCCAACAAACCCAAATCTAATACAGGGTTTAGCTCATCCAAGACAATAACAGAATATAAACCAGATGCGATCGCGCCCTTAGCAACATCCCAACCTCTCACCGCCTCAGAGCGATCAAAGCGGGTAATTTCATCATGCCCAAAAAATTCGGCTCTACCAGTCCGCACTTGGTCAATTAAATGAGGAAAAGCACACTTCAACGCTTCAATTGCCGCATCTTCATCATAAGACCTTCCCGGCCCCTTGAGAAACCGCAACAGCAAAACCCGCGTATCAGCATCAGTATTAATACCTAATCCGATTGAACGCAAAACCACACCTAAAGCTGCCTGGGACTTTCCCTTCCCCACACCATCGTAAACATGAATTTGACCAGCCATGCGTTCAGGACGCTTTGATGCTGTACGAATCCCAATGCCAGTCCTTGTCATCCGTGCTTCCGTTGCTGCTGCTATTTAATAGTTTCCTCATGCAGTTTAACTTTAGTGCAGGGTATCAGCAAAGAAAACTTAACCATTTTCACAGTATAAGTAACGCATATAGCAGTCAGCAGTCAGCTTTTTTCAACGTATCTCGACTATGCGGACTTTTTAACTGCTCTTTAGCATCAGGTCGTTGACAAGCAATCATAGTGTGGATGTGTGCCATTTCATCATTGCGAATTTCTACAAACACATCATAAAGATTTTCAATTTTCGGGCGGCGTTCTTCAGGTAATACTAAAATCCAGTAATAAGCAAACACTCCAATATGAGCAAATAAACGGTCAAGCCAATATTCGCCACCACCTAAAGCTTCAACAATTCGCAGATGATGTAACTCATTCCATGATTCAGCAAAGTGGATTTTAATCCAGTCAGCTTGATGCCATAAACCAAGGCTTTCATACAGGTGAAGTACAGACAAAAAAGCGAAGTATGGAACGCGCGAAACGGTTTCTAGTACATAAAAGCGTGGATAAAATCTATCTTTGTATAAACGGCTCAAGCAAAATTCTAAAATACTAACTAAAAACTGAAGCATGGATAATATACCAAAATTTTTAAGTATGTAAAATTAATCTTTAAATTTTCTGGCGGTTACTCTATTCTCCTAAAAAGGCTATATTAATTTAATTAAATTCCTTAAGTAAATTACTTTTAAGCGTTTAAATATTTTATTTTGTGGTAAATAATATTTATGAAAATGTACTTAATATATAAAAATAGCGACTTATCTCTCTATTCGCTTCTCTCTTAAGAATTAAGTGCCTCGGCAAGCTAGATTGTGACTTTCAATACATCTATCTAAATTTTTCCCCAAATATTGCTTTTTTAGTGAAATAAATCTCAGATTTTACGCATAATTAAGATTATCTATCTATAAAATGGATAACTCAAATCAAAGATAAGTTTTTCTTATGGGGGGGGGGGGGAGGTGTATATGTTCACCGATCAACTAGACAGCTTATACCGAAGAATTAATGAATTATATGCTAAAAGCGGGTTACAGAACTCTTCAGAACTTTTACCAGCAGCATTCAAGGAACTTGCCACTGCTGCCGAAGAACTACAAGTTACCCTAGAGGAACTACAGCAGAAAAATGAAGAAATCTTAGATGTTTACAAAACTTTGGAATTTGAACGCCAACGTTACCAAAATATCTTTGATTTAGCACCCCAGGCTTACCTAGTGACTGATCCTAGAGGGATTATTCTAGAAGCTAACTTTGCTGCGGCTAACTTGCTAAAGATAGCACCGAAATTTGTACTGGGCAAACCATTAGCTAACTTCATTTTAGATCAGCAACGCTCAGGCTTTTGTTCCGAGTTAGTCGCACTGCAAAAAAGCGATCGCCAGTCGGAATATATTCTATGTATGCAGCCACGTAGCGGCGAAAGCTTGGACATAACTTTAACCTTAAAAACTATCCGCGATAGCGAAGGGAATCTACTTACATTACACTTGTTGCTCCGAGATATTACGCAACGCAAACTAAATATAAATTCACTAGAAACAAATAGTTATGATCCCAGCATAGATTATCCAAAATCTTTTTTCTCGCCAGGAGTAAATATTCCTCTCAACAGTAAATTTATTTGGCTAGTGTGTCAAGGCTCAGTAAAACTGACAACTGTTTTTGATAATGGCGAAGCAGCGATCATGGGGTTAGCAACACCATTAATGGTATTTGGTTCTAGCTTAACTTCTCTGGAAACCTGCCAAGCTACAGCAATGTCGCCGCAAGTTGAGCTAGTATCCATTCCTTTAATAGATATAGAACACAACCCAACTTTAGCCCAAGTGCTTTTACCCAAAATTAGCCGTAGGCTACAGCAAACAGAAGCATTTTTAGCAGTTTCCGCACAGCGACGAGTAAAAGACCGCTTGCTACAACTATTAGAACTACTAAAACAGGAAATTGGTCAACCTGTAAGCGCCGGAACTCGATTGAGTATTCGCCTGACTCATCATGATCTTGCTAATGCTTGCTGCACTACTAGAGTAACAATGACTCGACTATTAAGTGATTTACAGCAAAAAGGGCAGATTATCTTTGACTCTAAAAAACACATAATTGTCTTCAACCCACACCTGAAAAGTAGCTAAGATGTGCAGAAAAAAACTGGATAAATTCTAGGACTTACGCATTTTTAAAAAATTTTCCCAGTCACAAATCACCAGTCCCCAGCCCCTAAAGCCTCAATATTTAGTACAAATGCGTAAGTTTTATTTATTTAAGTCTCGTTAGTTGCCCCCATACAGCCCAACTTTTGGTTATAATAATAAATATCAAACAAGGGGCTGTCATGGTTTCGACGTGTTGGCGAACACTGCCCCGTGATACAGGTCGAGAGCGAGTCTTCTCTCGTAAATACCGGACTCAAAAAAAAAGTAAATGCGAACAACATCGTTCCTTTCGCTCGTAAAGCGGCCACTGTTGCTGCCTAAAACCCTCTAGTATCTAGTAGGTTTGAGCGTCTGTAGTTTGACTCCGTTAAGGACTACAGATAACCCCAACGGATGCGTTCTTTAGTTGTCCTCTGGTAGGCTAAAGGGCAAAGAACTCACCAGTGCATCCTGTCATCCGGGATAATGGATGGTTCCCGCTCTGAGGGTCAGAAGAGCTAAACCTGTGAATGAACGGTAAGTTAATACCCAGGGCGGACGGCAGTTCGATTCTGCCCAGCTCCATACCTAAACAACTTATTTAAAATACCATCCTAGAATTTAGTTTTTAGGATGGTATTTTATTTTGGAGCTTACGGTAAGGTACTTTTAACAAGTAGGTCAACCTAATTAAAAGTATTACCCCACCCCCCTGATTAAGGGAAAAAGGAGATTTTTAGTTTTATCTTTTTTATTTTCCCAATACATTAAGAAACTTTGAGTGTTTTAGGTTGAATTGAGATGAAGTACTTATCAAAGCCTAGCTATCTTTAAATGCAAGCGCGATCGCCAAAATAGCTTTTGATAACAGAAAGTTTACTATTTTTATTAATTCATTAACAATGTTCATAAAACTTTAAGATTAAATTTTACCTGTACCTCCGTAAATTTACTGGCTATGTCAAAATAAAAATTAAATATTCCGCAAATCTCACCATGAAAAGTAATTAAAGGTTATGGGAAGGTATTAATATACGAAATTGATTGGTTCATCCGATTCAGGATGCAAGTGTTTCCGCCCCTCAACTCTACCATTTTCTTTTATGGCTCCCGAAATCAAAAACCTTCGTTTTCCTCTCTGGCAATTTCTCAATCAACCTCTGTTCAGCACAAATAAGCAAGTTATATTAAATCCCCGTCGCTTTAGTTATTTTTATAGGCTAGAACATTTAGAACGTTGCTTGAATAGAGAGTTTAGCCCAAAAAGGTAATCGTAACTAATTATCTTTAAATAGTCGGATATCTATTGGGTTAACACTTAGGAGAAATTTATTGCTGGGAATCACACTTTACAAGTGATGCCACTAATTGTGAACTTTTTCCCGTGTTACCCACCTTTATTGAATTATTTAAATTTGTTAAGTTTTTTTACATTGAAAATTATAAAAACTTACGCATAAGCTAAGGCGCATTTCAATTGTACATTTTTAATTTAGAGAAAAATTCTTAAACCCTCTTCCCGTCTCTCCTCTCTCCTCTCTTCCTAAAAGATAAAATTTAGAAACACAACAGCTTAAAACCTAGTAACGAAGATGGTCACACGGGTTCTCCACTATGAAGAAGTGGGGTAGAAAAAATAGTAGTCTTACGGCTAAAAGCTAATTAGTAATCACTAGGTTATCTCTGTGAACAACTGTTTCCACACCGACATAACCCAAAATTGCGGGGATTTCTTCTGAGCGATGCCCCTTAATTTGCTTTAGTTCGCTGCTGCTGTAGTTGACAATTCCCCTAGCAATTTCATTTCCTTGGGCATCACATAACTGCACTGCCTCTGAGGATTGAAATTCACCTGAGACGTTAGTGATACCAGCAGCTAATAGAGATTTGCCAGCAGATGCGATCGCATAAATCGCTCCGACATCTAAATACAATTTACCATTACTAATCACTCCGTGAGCTATCCAACGTTTGCGGGCGTTGCTGGTACGGGTTTGGGGTGCAAACTGCGTGCCGATAGATTCTCCTTGCAATATTTTCTGAATATTCTGGGGATGTTGCCCTTGAGTAATTACAGTCCGAATACCTGCACGGGTAGCAATTCTAGCGGCTGTAATTTTGGTTACCATACCACCAGTACCCCATTTAGAACCGCGATCGCCTGTTTGCACCTGCAATTCTTCTAATTCCTCAAGATTGTTCACCATTATGATCGGTTGAGCATCAGGAAAGGTGCGCGGATCAGCAGAATATAGTCTGTCCACATCAGTTAGTAAAAATAGCCAGTCTGCTTCGATTAAGTTAGCGACTAAGGCTGAGAGAGTATCATTATCCCCGAACTTCAATTCCTCTACAGCTACGGTGTCATTCTCATTCACAATTGGAATTACACCTAGCCGCAGTAATTCATGGAAGGTATTGTAGGCATTTACATAGCTAGTGCGTTCTCCAAAAGTGCTGCGCGTAAGGAGAACTTGGGCAATTGGTTGTTCTAATGCTGTAAAGAAATCGTCATAAATCCGCATCAAGCGCCCTTGACCGACTGCTGCTACTGCTTGTTTTAGCGCCATCATCCGAGGACGCTCTTTGAGCCCTAACCTGGCACAACCAACTCCCACAGCACCAGAGGAAACTAACACCACGCCATAGCCTGAAGACCTGAGATTGGTAAGAGTTTCAGCTAAGGTTGCGATCGCAGATACAGCTAATCTCCCGTCAGGTTGGGTCAGGCTAGAAGTGCCAATTTTTACAACTATTGTTTCAGACATGGTGAGGGAGGCAGAGGGGCAGAGGGGCAGGGGGCAGAGGGGCAGAGGGGCAGAGGCAGTAAGAATGTAGAATTTCGGTGTTTGATTGTCAATATTTTTCCTATTGACTCGACTTCGGCGCAATTATTAAAAACCTACACTTGTGAGCCTCTCTACTCGCCCACAATCCAAAAGCGCCAGTCCTGTTGAATCTCAGTACTGGCGCTCTTGTGTAGTTATAAGTTTTATATAGTTAGGGTCTTTATATTTGCTGACCCCATTTGAACTATAACTATGATTCCAGTGATTTCAGAGAAACGTAAAATTCGTAATTATTTCTTTATATTTCCCCTAAATTACAATTATTCACAATTAGTTAACTTTTGTTGCTTTGCTGTCAGTGAAACACCCAAGGTTTGAGAAAACCACACTTCAAAATTGCGTATAGGATATTTACGTGCCGCCGCCGCCGGATCAACCATTGGCTCAACCAGAATAGTAAACATTCCTAATCTGTTACCAGCAAGGACATCTGTAAATAAGCGATCGCCTACCATTGCCACTTGTTCCACAGGCAAATTCATCTCTGTAACTGCCTGTCTCAACTTACGTCGGGATGGTTTACCAGCGCCAAGTAAGTAAGGCACATTCACGGCTTTGGCAATGTTGCTAATTCTAGTTTCGCTGAGGTTGTTACTTACCAGCCAAAGGGCTGCCACCTGTCTAATTTCTTCTACCCAAAGTAGTAATGTTTCAGAAGCTTGGGTAGATTTTACTGGTACTAAAGTGTCATCCACATCTAATACCAAACCTTTAAGGTGATATTTTTGCAAAATTTCCGGTGTCAAATTTAGCACCGAACCTTCTACAATCAAGTTTGGCTGTAAAAATTCTGCCCAAGGCATAAGCTATCAATTAACAATTATCAATTAACAATTATCAATTAATAATCATCAATTAACAATGACCCATGACTAGCCGAATCTGGGTGTTTATTGGCACTGATGGTACTTAACGAGATTGCTGTTGTCGAACAGCCGCGATCGCAGCATTATGTTCTCGCAGAGTACGGCTAAAAATATGCGTACCATCATAACGAGCCACAAAATAGAGATAATCTGTATTTTCGGGATTCAAAACAGCTTTTAAACTGCCCAAACCAGGACTAGCGATCGGACCTGGTGGTAGCCCTTGGTTGATATATGTGTTGTATGGGTTAGGAATTTTCACCTGCGCGTAAGTCAACGGCTGATCTTGAGTTTGCTTAATTCCTAGCCCATATTCAACAGTTGGATCAGATCCTAACGTGATTCCCTGTTTTAGACGGGCAGTAAAGACACCAGCAATCCGAGGACGCTCTTCTGCAATTACTGCTTCTTTTTCTACAATACTACCCAGAGTTACCCATTCTAGGAGACTAAAATTGGTACTACTTTGAGCTTGTTGATAGACTGGCAAAGCTACCCGTTCAAACTCTTTGAGCATCTGACGGACAATTAGTTTGGGGGTAATGCTATCACTAGCTATTTTGTAAGTATCTGGATATAAAAATCCTTCTAAGTGCGGCAAATTATCTGGTAACCAGGAAAACTGATCTTTAGGAATATCACGGGTTGCAGCCAGAAAATCTTCGGCTTTAAAAAAACCAATAGATTCAAAGTAATTAGCCATCTGCTGTAAAGACCAGCCTTCTGGGATGGTGTAGTCTAGCTGTACCACCTTACCGTTCCAGATTTGATCAGCAATTTCTGGTAAAGACTGGGTAGGTGAAAGTCTATAAACACCAGACTTAAAGCCACCCTGCTTATTGTTAAACGACAACCAGGATGTCCACAGCTTCCAAGCTTGGGTAGAGCGAATTAAGCCAGCAGTCTCTAGCTGGCGACCAATTTGTTGGCTCGCCGTTCCTTGTGGAATTTGGACTTGTACCGTTTTTCCCGGTGTAGAACTTGATTGTGCATCTAGTTGAGGCGGAGCAGTTTCCTTGCTCCACCAAGACCAGCCAAAAAAAGCAACTATACCCAAAAGTATTGGTGGTATAGCTAGCAAGTACAACCACTTAAATGTGGGCTTTACAGCATTCATATTTGGTGAAGAAACAACCGCTACTAATTGCTAATCAGAAAAAAATTGAGGCAGTCTCTATTCCAACTCGTCAAAGAGCATTTCTTCGAGTAGTGGTTGGACTTTTTTAAATTCATCTGGGGAAAGTAGCTCTGGCTTGCCATGTTGATTTTCCCGTGCAAAGAATAGCAAAGGATCAAGAGGTGTATAAACACCGTACTCTTGCTCTTCATGGTAGAAGTTAGCTAAAAGCTGAAATTCTTCGGGCTCGATTTCACTGCCTTCCTCTTCCATCTCTATAGTTAAGATGTCTTCTTCTACTACTTCTGGAATTTCACCAGCAACAGTAAGGGTATGGGCAGTGCGCTTGAGGGTGAGATTTTGCTCTGCGAGAACTGCTTGAGCATCAGCAAAGATGCGATCTAGTTCGGGTTCGTCTTCGACGAGAGTGGCTTCTTGTTCGCCATCCTCGTTCCAGGCAACAATTTCTATGGGCGAATCTACAGGTAGTAGTAGCAGGTATAAAGTACCCTCTACTTCTAGGGAATGCTCAATGTAACAATCAAGCGATCGCCCTGTTGCTGCATCTGTCAGGGTGACAGATGCAGGTTCACGGGAATCATTCTCTTCAAAATTTGGGGATGAGGGCATGGAAAATGTGTTGCTTCTCAACACAGACTATAAAATTATTAAACCGCTAACCTCATTCGTTAGTATATGTTGGGAAGTCGGTTGCAAAAATCAGAATATCACGTAGCCGATCCGAAGGAGTGAGGAATCAGGAGTCAGAATTCAGGACTCAGAATTTTCAATAGCTGCTGGTGTAGAAAAAACTACTCATACGGTTCTCGCCTTAGTTAAACAAACTTGTGAACCTGCGGATCATCGTCCCCTAAAGTCGGATACGTGCATTTCGTAGATCACTAAGTGATGATTGGCTGGTAGTGGCTGGTCGTCATGTTGGCAGATATATATCTGTATCAAAAATTTACCATTTTTAATGTGTGCGATCGCCACATTATTGCGATCGTCTACGTCTGTTGCATAGGGAGCTACAACTTCCACCCATTGATCTAACTCAAAAGACGGGCTTTTTGACTGCACACGGAATTTATATGGATAAACTCCATCCTCAAGTTCAATATTAGTGCGGAAATAGTGATCGTCGCATTTTCTCATAAAAATCTCTTTCCATTCAGAGAAATATCCTCTTAACCCTGCTGCTTTGTTATTAGGAGCGAATAAATTGAATTCAATTGAACTTGCCATGTAAACCCCTTACTTAAGCAAAGCTGTGAAATTAACATAAACGGAACTATGATATTGGTTTTACTTATGTTAATTTGTGTTGAACAACTTTACTTAATTTTCATATATTCAAAAGCTTCTAATAATTTAAAATTTTTGGCTTTACTAATTTTCTGCCTCTAGCAGCAATATAAATTTAAATAATTCTGTATTTCTTAATACCAAACTATTTTTTGTTTGTTTCAGGTATTAAATCGCTATATTTCTCAAAATGTATCAAACTTTTCAGAAAATTATTTCGACATGATAAATAATTCTTTAGAGTGAGGTTGGTGGAATAAACACTAGAGATAATAATGTTATATTCCTCAATTAAGCAGTAGCCAGATGTGTACACTCATAGAATAAACTTCTATTATTTATAGTGTTTTCAGATGGATTACTCTTGATTTAGTTGTTTATATACTTGCCTTACTGCCTATTTAGCTAACTAGCTAAATAATAATTGTGGATAAAAATAGTCGCTGCTTGAGCGCAAGGAGTTATACATGGCTAGACAAATGTGCTGGTTATCTATGAGTGGGGCAGATGGACAGAAAATTTTACATCTCAAAACCGAATTTAATAAACCTTGGCGACCTTATACAGCTTTCTCCCACCTTTCTGTACCGGATTATCAAATTCCTGGTGGTTCTAAAGGTTGGGCAACATATCAAAAATTAAGAAAAGCAGGTTGGGAATTAGTACCTAGTAGTCAAGAACAACAATCAATGGTAAAACAACCCCTTAAAACAGCTTAAATCAAACATTTGTTGGCAATTAGGTTTTTGCCTAACCACATCATAATTAAGCAACTTTGAAAATTTCCAAATTCAAAGAAGTTTATTTTAAAATCAAGCCGTATCAATATTTGATACGGTTATCAGCATGAAAAAAATTAACAATTACTAAAAAACGCCATTTCCCACCACAAATAGGAGACAATTGTTTATTTATAGTGGTCAACCGTCAGCTATCAGCGTAGAGACGGGAAATTTTTTGTATCTACATTATACGTCTTTGTTTCCAATCGTTTTAGCAAGTTATTTTGTTCTAACCGCCTTAACGGTTGCTATATAACTAGCTATATTTTTAAAGGGAACAGTCTTGCTGTTCCCTTTAACTAATTGCTATTCTGCTGGCATTTTAAGATATTTTATTAGTGCCAGACAAAAACCTTAGCTTCGTACTCTCCTAAATCAGTTATGAGGTTGTTATCTCCAACTTCAACATTATGGTCGTAAGTCCACTCATGCCAAGTTCCATTTTCTGGAAAACCTGGTACTGAATAACCACCTAAAAACTGATCCGAGAAATTTGCCACTACGACTAAACGTGAACCTTCATCATTCCAACGAGTGTAGGCAAGCACTTTTGCTTCGGGGTTTTCATGGAAAAATTCAATGTTTTCTGTGTAGAGGGCATGATTGTTTTTACGCAGCGCAATCAAACCTTTGTAATAGTCCAACAAACCACTATTTAGGTCATTTTTTAACAAAGTCCATTCAATTTTAGCTTGGTCGGGAGTTTTGTATTTATACTCACCAAATTCTTCACCCATCCAAATTAATGGCACTCCCATTGCTGTCATTAGCAATACTGCACCTAATTTTGCACGTCTAAATGCTTCTTCATCAAAAATCTCACGTTCGCCCAATTCTGCCATGACATGGTTATGGTCATGGTTTGTCAGGTAGTTAACTATATTAGTTGCCCCCATAAAACCTTGACGCTTGGCATCAAGAACATCTTTGAGACGTTCTAAATCAAAAGTATCACCACAAATATGTTCTAAAACACAGTGATAAAAGCTATCATGCCAGCAACCATCCATTGGCCCATCAACATTAGTAATGCTGGTTGTTTCAGGGATGTGTTCAGCAATGTTATAAAAAGGCTTCATGCTTGCAGCTTGTTTAGCTTCTTGGACTAGCCAGTGCATGAGGTCGTAGTTAGCAATTTGTCTTGCAGCGTCGTAGCGAATGCCGTCAATATGATATTCTTGAATCCAAAAGCGAACGCTATCACCAACAAATTTACGGGCAGGATATGTTTCTAAGTTTTCGTCGTAGAATTCGTAATTAAATTCTGGCCCCCAATTGTTTTCAGGATCACGCGGTGAGTGATGATACCAGTAATCATGATCAATTTGGGTGAGGGGACTTTCTGCTTCTGAGTGGTTAAAAATCCCGTCCATTAATACACGAATACCTCGTCCGTGGCATTCATCAATTAGCTTTTTTAACTCTTCTGTAGTGCCATAGCTAGACTCTGTTGCAAAGAAATAACGTGGGTTATAACCCCAACTGTGATCCCCTGGATATTCTTTGACAGGCATTAATTCAATCGCGTTAATACCTAAGTCACAAAGATAATCTAATTTTTCAATAGCGTGTTTATATTTACCACGAGCAAAGGGATCATCTTCACCACCGGAGAAGTCCCCAACGTGCATTTCATATATCACTAATTCATGGTCGGCAGGCAAGGGTTTGTCATCATGCTGCCAAACATAAGTATCAACTATTCTTTCACCATCTTTAATCCGTACTACGCCGTTTTGTGTCGGATTATCAATATCAGTAGCATAAGGATCTACCACCTCTACCCATTGATCTTCTTCAAAAAACCAAGATTTAGATTGAACTTTAAATTTATATTGATAAACGCCATCTTCTAGTTCAATTGCTGTGCGAAAATAACCATCTTCCCCTTTTTTCATGGGAACTTCTTTCCAATCGGAAAATGTCCCGATTAAAGCGGCTCCGTTGTTATAAGGAGCAAATAAGTTAAATTCAATGGGAGCCACAATAAAATCCTTTAGTCAAGTAAAACGCAGATAATTAAGATTTTCGGGCTTAGTCAATATTTTTGTCATCAATCTAGAGAAATACCTTAGTTAAAGTGCGATTATTTCTTTTGTATGAATTAAGAGATTAATTAACAAAGAATAGGCTTTACTTTGTTAAGGCTATAGTCCTTAGCTAACAATTGTCAGTAACTTGTTGGATAAAGTTTTGCCATTTTTCATTGGGTATCCAAATTTGATGTAAATCTTTTTGAGCTTGTTCTTTATTTATTTTTTGGTAAATAATGCGATATAGATAAATAAAAGCTGAGACTCTTTTGTTAGCGGCACAATGAATAAAAACTCGTTTGTTTGAAAAATTTTTCATAAGGCTAAAGAAACGAGTTATGTCTTCAATAGTAGGGTTTTCCCAAATAACAGGTAGGTGGATATATTCCATGCCTAGAGATTTAACAATAGATTCTTCATTAGGTAGGGCATTGGGAGAGTCTAGGAGGGCAAGATTAATAACTGCTTGATAATTTGATAGTTTTATAATTGTAAGTTGTTCTAGTGTAGGTTGCCCTGCGGTTGCTATAAACTCTGAAATTTTGAAAAAATTGTAAATATTTTCGATGCCATTATTAGCCATTGTTTTTATTACGTTAGCAATTAGTTAATTGTTAATTCATCCTAACGTTGTTCTCGGTAAAGACGTAGTGCGTAAACTCCGGCGGGAGTTGCTCTTAACTCTTTAATAGTTGTGATCATCTCTTGATTATTAAATGTTTCAAGTGCAGGTGGTTTTATGGGGTGTTCTGGAGGTAGTAATGCGGGGGCAACTAAAGCGGCAAAAGTTATATCTGCTGCTGATAAATTATCGCCTATGAGGTAAGGACGCGCATCGGATAGTTTTTTATTGACTATTTCAAAAATCTGCTGAATTTCTTGCAAGGAATCTCTAGCAGAAACGGCTGTAATGTTATATGTTCGTTGCACTATCTTTCGCATTACAGGAAATGCGATCGCAAATCCTGCTTTTTCCCACCCAGGAGTTCCTGTACACCAAGAACGGCGAATTCCTTCACGATCATGAATACGATAAAAGTATCCCCAACGTCGAATATTATTTCCTAGTCGAGTATCAAAAAGTTCTTCTAACTGATTAACTTCGTTGCGAAGATTTGGTTCACTCGGATAAAGTTTTTTGCTTTTTGTATTCTTAGTATCTAAGTAATGCAAAATATCTGTTGAATCAGTAAAGGTTCCGTCTTGGGTAACTAACACTGGAACACTTTTTCCGCCGTCACGAGAAGTTGCTAGTCGATGAAAAAAGGGTACATGACGTTCTTCAGTATATGGAATTTCTAACCAATCTAATGCCCATCGTACTTTTTCACAATAATGGCTGATTGGGATAGTAATTAATCGCATACTGGGTAATTTACTAATATTTTGTTGCTGCATACAACCGCCTGTTTAAATGAAGAAATGTCAT
Source organism: Crinalium epipsammum PCC 9333 (assembly GCF_000317495.1). Taxonomy (GTDB): domain Bacteria; phylum Cyanobacteriota; class Cyanobacteriia; order Cyanobacteriales; family PCC-9333; genus Crinalium; species Crinalium epipsammum. The sequence continues at coordinate 2,810,846 of NC_019753.1, read as the reverse complement.
CAGAATATTATCCTGGGGCTAGATTAAAAATTTTGCCTACGCCGACTGCTACAAAGTTGCAATCAAAGATAAATATCTCCAGATTAAAAACTTGCATGGATTTATTGCTGAAAAACTGCATCTTTACCTAAGTTTTCCCGATTGTGTGGTGCAGTGAGGTTGCTAATATCAGGTCCAGTAGGAATAATACCACCAGGATTCAGGGGAAATAAATTACCGTAGTAATCGCGTTTTACTGCTTCTAAGTTACAAGTTCCAGCAACACCTGGCAGTTGATACAAATCGCGCAGGTAATATCCTAAGTTTTGATAGTCTTGGATTCTTCTACGATTGCACTTAAATAGTCCGTAGTAGACAATATCAAATCGGAATAAGGTGGTGAATAAACGCACATCTGCTAGTGTAAGGCGATCGCCACAAATATATCTATTTTTTGCTAATACTTTGTCAATCTCATCTAAGGTAGCAAACAATTCATTACAAGCTTGTTCGTATGCGGTTTGAGTTTGGGCAAAACCGCAACGATATACACCATTATTTACTGTGTTATAAATTTTGTCGTTCCAAGAATCAATTGTGTGTTTCAAATCCACTGGATAAAGATCCAGTGTAGGATTCTTGGCAAAATCGTTAAATTCTGAGTTCAGAATAACGATGATTTCTGCACTCTCATTGTTAACTATTGTTTTTGTTTCTTTATCCCATAATACGGGTACTGTACTACGTCCACTGTAGCCTGGTAATGCTAGTTGATATAGTTCTGGTAGATTTTGGCAACCCTCATCTAATTGATCTAATACCCAAATTCCTTGATCTGGTGAAGGTGACGCTATTGATACTTCGATCGCATCTTCAAGTCCTTTAAGTGCTAAAACTACTAAAGTACGGTGCGCCCAAGGACATCCTAATCCTACATAAAGACGATAACGCCCTGCGGCTGGTTTGTAGGGGTTTTCTTCCTCTGTAGTAATAAAGTTGCGGAATTGACTGTTTGGACGAACATACTCGCCTGATTGATTACGCGGGGCAAGTTGTGACATCATTAAATGCCACATTGTTGTCCAAACAAACTTTCCTAATTTAACTATGGGTTTTGGAGGAAGCGATTTACCCTTTTTTTTAGTGCCAACTGCTGTTTGTGACATAAATTTAATCTGATCCACATGGCTGAGTTAATGCTTTAATTAAAGCTGCATTTTCCTCTTCTGTGCCAACTGTGATTCGTAGTTTGTCCTCTAGTTGTGGTTGCTTAAAATATCTCACTAAGATGCCTTGATTTTTCAAGTTTTGGTAGAGCCATTCAGCTTGTTTTTGGGAAGGTTGAGCTAATAAAAAGTTAGCTTGAGATGGTAATACTTTAAAACCTAGTTGCTCTAAATTGTTAGTTAGTTTAGTGCGGGAGGTTTTAATTTTTTCAGCATTAGCGATTTTGTAATCTTGATCTAGCAATGCTGCTGCACCAATACGATATGCGATCGCATCCACGTTATAACTATCTTTAACCTTAATTAATCCTTCTAACAAGCTTGGTTGAGCAATTCCAAACCCCAACCGCAACCCCGCCAGAGAATAACCTTTAGAAAGAGTGCGTAAAATAATCACATTGTCGTATTTTTGCACTAACGACAAAGCATCAGATTCAGCAAAATCTACATACGCTTCATCAACAACTAATATCCCTGATAAGTGTGCTGCTAGTTTATCTAATAATTCTAGGGGTATAGAAGTACCAGAAGGACTATTAGGGGAAGCGATGAAGGTGACAGCACCATTAGCCGCAATTAATCGCTCAACTGGCAATTGATAATCATCATCATAAGGAATTTCTGCTATACACCCATCTTGGATCTCAGCCAAGGTACGATATAAGACATAAGTTGGCATGGGATAAACAACGTTGCGATCGCGATCGGCACAAGCCCGCATCAGCATTGTTAAAAGGTCATCACTGCCATTACCTACCAAAATCCACTCTTTCGGTACACCTAAAACTTGGCTGGCAGCTTCACGGAATTCTCCCGCCATTGGATCTGGATAACGGCGCAATAGTTCTCCATCCAGATTCTGCATTACCTGCAAGGCTTTTGGCGAAGGCGGGTAAGGATTTTCATTTGTATTGAGTTTGATTACCTTAACACCTGCTGGAGGCTGTTCTCCTGGCTGGTAGCCAGACATCAAATCAATATTTTGGCGAAAGTAGCTCATATATCGTGCAAAAATTTAGATTCAGTAATATTAATGTAATTCTGATGAAATTTAAACAGGATTCACGATTATGAATTATCAAACTCTTGCTTGATCAATCTTTGAGCTTGGTTAATGTGATCATATTAGTTGGTTAACTATCAAATCAGCGTCTTTATGCGTCTTGTACCTTTCCTTGTAGATTTTCTAAGTTTTCAAAACGCATTTGTTGGAGGGTTGAAGCTACTCCTTCTATCTCCTCAATTTCGTGTTGATGTTCTGTCAATTGAGCAGCATTCATTTCACTGGTATCAGTAGCTTTCAAACGTTCAACTGCTTCTAGGGAATTTTTTAAGCCTTCTTCCATACTCTTTTTAAAATCAGAAAAATTAAAAGACTCAGCCTCGTTTTTATGAGAGTTAGACATATTATTGTGAGTGTTATATTATTAATAATATAATATCAATAATTATGTATGTTTGCGTATTCTATATTTTTTACATGGCAAATAAAGAGCGATCGCACTCTTCCCTCACCTATCAACCGACAGATTGACCACCATCAATTACCAATTCAGCACCAGTAATAAATTTGGATTCATCCGAGGCAAAATAAAGAACTGCATAAGCAACATCTTCGGGTTCTCCCCACACTCCCAAAGGTATTTGTTTGGTAATTTGTTCGCTGCGTTGATTTCTCTCTTCTCCACTACCAAGAAATCCTTCCCACATTGGAGTTAAAATTGCTCCTGGCAAGATGCAATTACAGCGAATTTTGTAACCTTGTTGAGCGCAATATAAAGCAACAGATTTAGAAAACTGACGCACACCAGCTTTACTTGCACCATAAGCAACCGCTAAGGGCGTACCAATTATGGCAGCATAGGATGAAATATTTACTATTGAACCGCCTGTTGCTTTCATTAGGGGTATGGCGTGTTGACATCCGAGAAAAACGCCTTCCATATTTACATTCATTACCTGTCGCCAAGTGTCTAATGTGGCGTTTTCGGGATCTTGTGCCGCGTTGATGCCAGCAATACCAGCACAGTTTACCAAGATATCTAATTTGTGAAAGCGATCGCCTATCAGCTTAATTACATCTTCCCATTGCTGTGAATTGGTAACATCATGCTTGCAAAAAATCGCACTGCTACCAATTTCTGTACTAACGCTAGTAATATCGCGCTCGCTTAAATCAGTAAAAACTACAACTGCACCTTCACGCGCCAGTAACTTAGCAGTAGCCTTACCAATTCCTGAAGCACCACCAGTAATTAGAGCAACTTTATTTTGAACTCTTCTCATAAATGTGTGAATTTTATCTAAAAATTAAGGTTTCCCTCTGAGATATTGAGGAGGCAAAGATCCCGATTGATTCAATTCTATAGATGCTTTTAGCGGCCAATAAGGATCGCGTAATAACTCACGACCTAGTAGCACCATATCAGCTTGACCTGTCCGAATAATGTGATCCGCTTGCTGCGATGCAGTAATCATCCCCACAGCGCCTGTTGAAATTCCTGTCTCACGTCGTATGCGTTCAGAAAATGGCGTTTGATATCCAGCGCCAGTAGGGACTGAAACTTTGGGGATAATTGCCCCTGAAGAACAATCAACCAAATCTATACCTAGTGGTTGCAGTTGTCGTACTAACTCAACCGACTGCTCAATATCCCAACCACCCTCAACCCAATCTGTAGCAGAAATGCGTAAAAACAGGGGATAACGCTCAGGCAAATGTTGTCGAACTGCCTCCACAACCTCTCTAACTATGCGGGTGCGGTTCAAGAAAGAACCACCGTAATCATCAGTACGCTGATTAGTTAGTGGCGAAAGAAATTCATGCAATAGATAACCGTGAGCAGCATGAATCTCAACTACCTGAAAACCTGCTGCCTCCGCTCGGCGTGTTGCATCAACAAAAGTTTGAATTAAACTTTGAATTTCTTCTGTATCTAAAGCTTTTGGGGTTAAGTCTCCATCAGAAAAGGGAATAGCACTAGGAGCAATAATGTCACTCCATCCCCCCTCATCTTCAGGTACAGTTCCCACACCGTCCCAAGGACGATAGTTACTAGCTTTACGCCCAGCATGAGCCAACTGGATACCTGCGACGGCTCCCTGCACCTGGATAAACTTAGTAACGCGGGCTAAGTTTTCCACATGATCATCACTCCAAATGCCCAAATCTTGAGGACTTATGCGACCTCTTGCTTCTACTGCTGCGGCTTCAGTCATCACTAACCCTGCCCCACCTACAGCACGGCTACCCAAATGGACAAAGTGCCAATCATTGGCATAGCCGTCCACACTGGAGTATTGGCACATAGGTGAAACGGCGATGCGGTTGCGGGAAGTGATATCACGAATTTTTATCGGGTCAAAAAGGTGCATGGTTGTGGAGTGAATGAATATTCTGTGATCTGCTTTCTCACTTACTGGTAGTTAATGTAAATGCAAGCTAATACAGACACTTTTACTGCCTTGAGTGAAAAATTGCCATCTGCCCTCGGTAAAAAATCTAGACTTACCCAAAAATCATGGCAATGCTAAACTAAGAGTAATAGGACTGAGGCAACACGCTGGCAAGATGCCCGCACTAATTATGTTGTCAGAGCAAGTTAATTTACCCTAGATGTAGTGTGACTATCTTAGGTTTTATTAAGTGGAACTACTTAGTTACTGTTGGCTATTAAAAACTGCATAAAAATCTTCAGTCAATTCTATAAAAATGTAGAGCAATTTAACAGTAGTAAATTTTACGCGAGGCATTTATGAAAAACTTAAACAAGTGGCTATTAGGATTGGCAATAGTTCCTGTAAGTTTCTTTGTTGGCGCAAATCATGCCAGCGCCTCTCAAGTAGTCAGCCAATGGTACTTTGGTCTATGGAATTGTAATATTGATGGTAGACCTGCACAAATGCAGTGGTATGTAGTAGACGATCCTCAAACAAATTGTAGCGGTGGTGTATGTAGTACTTCTTCTGGTGTGCGTGTTGTTGGACGTTTCAGTGATAACCGTAGCCCTTGGGTGAAGTTAGCTAAAAGGTATTCAAATGCTTCGGAATTAGGTATCCGCTATTTAGGTAACGAGCAAGATAACTGGTATCTCAAATACAACAGTAATACTAGACTAGCTAGGGGTTGGACAACATGGCGAGGTAATCGTTACCCACTGCAATGTCAAAAGAGATAAGAAATTTTGAGAGATATTTGGAGTAATCATAGACCAGTGCGATCGCGTTTCCGTTAACCTAACGGGGAGACTGGGAGGCGTTATGCGATCGCAGTCTATCTACCGACAGAGAAAAAAAGCCGAAAATAAGGTAAAAACTCTATATCACCTGACTGATGCCTAGCTTAAATAAAAGTTGAATACTAATGAGGTAACTAATAAAGGATTTTATATGAACCGAGTTTTCGGCTGGTTGCAAACAATGCAACTTCGTCAAGTTATTACTGCTTGTTTTCTAGGACTTATATTGTTTGTTAGTGCAGCTTTCGGACAATTTACAACGCCACAAGCTTTTGCTGCAACCACCACACCAGAAGCAAGTTCTTACCAAGTCCCTCAACAAGATAAAGAAAGCGGCGGCAACCCTCTTCAAAATGCAGCCGAGACAATTAAAGAAAAACTGAATTTGGATGAACCTTTACCTCCAAGCACTAAAACATTTATCAAACAGGTACAAGGTGAAGATGTACAAGCTGTAGAACCACGTCCCTCTGGAAAAGGCTCAGAAGCTATGGAATAATTAGCAATTTTCAGAAAAATTCACCAAATTCCAAACAATCAAATTCCGATATTAGCCTGCTGATGCAGGCTAATTTTTTATAGCCACATTTATCCTCTCAGCATTTCAACTAAAAATAAGTAAAGAAACTTAATTAATAGTATCCGCCTACAGATAGGGTTAGCATAACAACGATAAGTTTAAGCTGAAATTTGTTTGCTCACTAACTGCTAAAAAGAGGTGCAACATGGATACAGCCACAGAACTTGTGCTACTGCCAGATAGTAATAGTGAGCAATCCAATCTGCACAATGGCTCAGTTTTCTTCATTGGTACTGCCACTGTTATACTCCGCTACGCGGGATTCACAATTCTCACAGATCCCAACTTTCTACATCAGGGTGATCATGTACATTTAGGATATGGATTACGTTCAACTCGCACAACTAATCCAGCCATAGAAATTGAAGATTTACCGCCTGTAGATCTGCTGGTATTATCCCATATGCACGAAGATCATTTTGACCGTGTGGCAGAATCTAAGCTGAAAAAAAATTTACCGATTATTAGTACCCAGCACGCAGTTGATAAACTCAAAAACAAGGGATTTACATCCACAAAACCCTTAAATACTTGGGAAACCTTCACTGTTCATAAAGGTAATGCTTCAGTACGCATTACAGCTATGCCTGGAAGACATGGCCCTGGAGTTTTAGCTGCTGCCTTACCCCAAGTAATGGGCAGTATGTTGGAGTTTAGCTTCAACAATCAACAGCCAGTATTTCGCGTTTATATCAGTGGCGATACATTAGTTTATGAAGATTTAAAGGAAATACCTCAACGCTATCCAGATATTGACCTCGCTTTGCTGCACTTGGGAGGAACAAAAGCCTTTGGAATTTTGCTAACTATGGATGCAAAACAAGGAGTGCAAGCAATTCAGATTATTTCACCACATTTGAGCATACCAATTCACTATAACGATTACACCGTATTTAAGTCCCCGCTTGAGGACTTTATGGAAGCAGTGAAAGCAGCAGGACTAGAGGAAAAAGTAAAATATTTGCGACACGGTGAGACGTATAATTTTATCTCATCAAGCTAGTCAGCATAATGAACCTGTTATTTTTAAAACCTTCTGCACAACTAACCTTGACGTTGCTGTTAGTTAGTATTACAACTAGCTGCGATGCTAACTCAACTTTAGTTAGTGCTAAATTGCAACCACAAATATCTGCCACAACTAAACAACAGCCACTACAAATAGGTGCGGCAACGGGAGAATTGCGGCATCAAGGACGGCAGAGAAGTTATTACTTATATACTCCCAAATCTTACAACCCTAAGCGCCAGATGCCATTAATTTTAGCATTTCATGGTTCTGGCTCTCAAGGAAAAGATTTAGCATCTAGTACAGGGTTTAATGAATTAGCAGAACGTCAAGGATTTATCATTGCTTACCCGAATGGAATTGATCGACGTTGGGACGTAGCAAGTAATCCAATGTGGGGCGTGAATGATGTTTCTTTTGTCTCTACTCTAATCAACCACCTCAAGCAAACTAGAAGTATTGATAAACGCAGAATCTATGCTACTGGGGTGTCTAATGGTGGTTTTTTAGTGCAAAGATTAGCTTGCGAACTGAATAGCCAAATTGCTGCTTTTGGCTCAGTAGTTGCTACTATGCCTGGTGAGGTAAAAGAATTTTGTAATTCTAAACGTCCAATTTCTATGTTAATGATCAATGGCACAAATGATGACAAAGTGCCTTGGGCAGGTACTAAAATATTTGGCTATTCGATTTTGTCTGTTCCAGATAGTATTAAGTTTTGGCGACAACATAATGGTTGCACTGGGAAGGAAGTTAAAAAAAGTTTAAATAAGCGTGTAGATATTTCTCGTTATCCTAATTGTCGGGATGGTGCAGAGGTAGAACTTGTTACTTTAAAAGGTGCGGGACACATTTTCCCCAGAGGCGGTGGCGGTAGTTCGCAATTAATTAATGCTAGTCAGGAAATATGGAATTTTTTTAAACGCCATCCGTTGTGATTAGCAGGATAAAATACATCAATGGTAGGGTGCGATCGCACAATTCATTTAACCTGATTTTACTACAATTACAGCGAATTCTATCCCCACTTAAGCCGAATTGATATGCCAACATGGAAAAAGTATTTACGGCAATCATTATCCGATGTCTTCATCCGATTCTTTAAAAGTTATACTTGAACGCCTGCGCGACGTACGTAATATTTTGTTACGTCTCCACAAAGCACTGCTAGAATCTGAACGGGTTGCTTATGAACAGTTACACGGGCAGATTAAATCAAAGGGTGAATATTTCCAGTTAGTACTCAGCCATGATTGGTTTAATTGGTTGCGCCTTATATCCCAATTCATTGTTGAGATTGATGAATTGCTTAGTTCCAAAGAACCTGTAGAGTTAGACAATGCAAGTGGACTTTTAGAGCAAGCGCAAAATTTAATGCAACCATCAGAAGATGGAGATACCTTTGGAAAGCGATATTACGCTGCAATTCAACGTGATCCTGACATTGCTTTGATGCACGCGCAAGTGTCAAGGCTACTGGAAACTTAGATTTATTGTCAAGGGCGATGTCTACGACGGGCTTCGCCTACGCATTTTACAGGGGTGAGTGCGATCGCTTTTAATCGTGACCTAAAATTATCATCATTGCTGAAATTCTTTAAATTTACTTTACTCTAACAACCAGCCAAACAAATCTCCTACAGTTAGCCGCAACTCACTTGCAAAAGATGGTATAGGAAGTTCCTCCTCTAGTTGCTCAAATACTTGGGGTTGCTGATTAGGTAGATAAACAAATACAGTTTGCTCCTCTGGATCAATTAACCAACCCATTTGAGTACCATAATTTAGGCAATTTAGAATTTTTTTTGTTACTTTTGTTTGACTTTGATCTGGTGATAATATCTCAATTACCCAATCGGGGGCTATCTGAAAAACGTTAGCAACTGCACCATTATCATCACGGGGAATTCTGTCCCAAAGAAACACAGATATATCTGGTACTATTGACCAGTTCTGGAAAAGCACGGGCAACTCGATGAGGCTTTACTACTGTATTTATAGCAGTTACAAATTCACCTTGAATTGTACTATGTTTCCCTTGTGGCATTTGTTTTTGAAAAATTTGACCATCAATGTATTCGCTAGCAGGTTCCGTTTCTGGTAACTTGAGAAACTCTTCCAATGTTAAAGGTTTTGATGGTATTTGTACCATATAAATTGCCTCTACAACAGTTATAACAAGCTTAATTATTTAATTATTAATCAGTAGTGCAAGTCTCCCATTGCACCTTTAAGAGCCTATCCGAAAAATAGAGAATCAATCTTAAACATCTGCGTTTATCTGCGTTTATCTGCGGTTAAATACTCTTAAAAAAACCTTTTCGGATAGGCTCTAAATGTCTAATCCATACTAATTTACATAACTCCTCCCCCCTCTCTCCTCCCTCCTCACCCTTGAATTTCATCTAACTTGGCGCGTACAGTCTGCATATCCTGCCACATTAACCATTTAGGGCTACCAGCCTCACGGCTAGGATTACGCAAAAGATAAGATGGGTGGAAAATTGGCATACACAAACGCCCTTCCCACTCTATCCAAGAACCACGAATTTTTGAAATAGCTCGCTTATCCGCAGTTAAACCTTTGACAGCAGTAGCACCTGTAAACAAAATAATTTTCGGGTCTACCATCCGAATTTGTTCTAATAGATAAGGTTTACAAGCTTCGATTTCTGGAGTAGTAGGGGGACGGTTATTGGGTGGTCGGCATCTCACCATATTAGATATGTAAATATCTGTTTCTGTACTCAAATTCACAGAAGCTAAAATTTTCTCCAAAAGTTGTCCTGATTTACCGACAAATGGCAACCCTGTCTCATCCTCATTTTGTCCAGGCGCTTCCCCCACAATCATAATTGGTGCTTGAATATTGCCTCGCCCAATTACAGCATGAGTGCGATTATTTCCTAAATCACACCGATGGCAACGGTTACAGTGATCTGCTATCTGCTTGATTGTTTCGTAAGTACCAGGAGGAATAGGGACTTTTGCATCTGTAGGAATCAGATCAAAGGATGATGCAGATTGGCTCGTTGTTGAGGTATCAAATAAGCTGAGTTGGTTTTCGTTCGACATAAATCTGGGGAAAGCGTGTATGCTGCAACAAAATCATCCTAGCAACACTAGCTGTTAGCAATTAATTTAGGGGTCAAAAGTGACAAGAAATTAAATTTTTATCATTTATGCTTCATAATTCATACTTTTTTCGCCATGATAGATGCAACCAGGCAGCTTATTGCCGGAGGAACTTATGTCGTCTACACCGCTATTTAGCGATCGCATTAATGCAGGCACTCTACTAGCTGACTCTATAATTGAGGAGCTTGAAAAACTTAAAGCTACTGGTATTACTGCTCAACCGATAGTCTATGCACTACCTAGAGGTGGAATTCCCGTTGCAGTACCAATTGCGCGTCGGTTGAATTGCCCGTTAGATATTGTAGTTGCCAAAAAAATTACTAAGCCTGACAACCCAGAATTGGCAATGGGTGCTGTAACGGCAGATGGTCAAGTAATCTGGCTAGATATGAAACCATTCCGTAAACAGCAGCAAAATTTAAGGCTTGAAGCAATGTTTCAAGCTCAACAAAAAGCTCAGGAACAACAAGCGGAATTTGCTGCTAGTTGCCCACAGCTTAGTGCTGAAGGTGCGATCGCTCTCATAGTAGACGATGGGATAGCCACAGGGATGACAATGGCAGTAGCAGTGCAAGCATTAAGAACCCAAAAGCCAGCACAGATATGGATTTGTGCGCCTGTAGCACCAGCAGAACTGATGGAATGGTTAAATAAATGGTGCGATCGCGTAATTGTACTAGACACCCCTCATCAGTTTCAAAGCGTTAGCCGTTTTTATTACGAATTTCCCCAAGTTGAAACTAGCATTGCTTTAGCTTATTTACAAGAACACAACCAAATACATCAAGAAAAATGAGATTTTTGCAACGTTTTTGGCACGCCGTCGTTATTATTAGTCAATACAATCCCCCTCGGTTCATTGAGTTATTAATGTTATTGTTAGCAATACTATTGCTAGTAATTTGGGGACGTACAGATCAATGGCAATATTTAGCCCTCAGTTTAAGCTATGTCGTAGGCGCATCTACTTCAATTTTAATTAGAGAAGCATTATTTCCTTCACCTCAACCCCGTGTTACGCAAGTAACGGCTGTATTGTTGCTAATTGTTAGTTTCTATGGATTGACAGATTTACTACGTTATATATAGTAAAATTCCTAATCAATGAGTATATATTTATTTTTATAAGTTAATCTAATTTATTAGATTGATAAAAAATTATGCGATTACCATCAGGATCGTAAGCATAAATCTCTCTGCCGTGTGAGGCATTAATAATCTTACCAGGCGGCGGATATCCCAATGCTGTAATATGAGCGATCGCACTTTCTAAGACACTTACTTCAAAACACAAGCTTATCGGATTTCTCCCACTGTTATCAAACTCTTGCCGATTCGCCTCTTTGGGCTGAAAAATTCCTAAACGTAAATTATTTAATCGGAACTCCGCATAAATCTGAGGAATATAACTTTCCGGTTCTATACCAATTAAATTAGTATAAAATTGTACCAGTATGTCTAATTGGCTAGTTGCGAGGGTAACAAAAATAGAGTTTAAAAACATATTAACAATGACCCATGACAACAGTATTAAGGTAAATCACTATGACCACTACACACACAAAAAAGTATTCAAAGGTAATGCAATATGGTAGCAACATCGACTCCAACTGAACAGCGTATATTACTTCAAAATATTAGCTGGCAATTATTTGAAAATTTATTAATAGAACTTGGTGAACATAATTCCCACAGACTTGCTTATCACAAGGGAAATTTAGAAATTATGGTTCCACTGCCTGAACATGAGAACTGTAACAGGTTGATAGAGCGTTTAATTGTAACTCTACTAGAAGAATTACAACTTGAATATAACTTGTTTGGTTCAATGACAATCAAACGCTCAAGTATGAAGGCTGGTAAAGAACCCGATTCCTGTTACTACATTCAGAATGAAGCGTTAGTTAGAGGTAAAAAAACATTAGACTTTAATCAAGATCCACCTCCAGACTTGGCGCTAGAGATTGATATTAGTAGAAGTTCATTAAATCAACTAGAGCTTTATGCAGATTTGGGAGTAAAAGAACTTTGGATATATGATGGTCGGACAATACATTTTTATCAATTGGAAAATGGGGATTATATAGAATGCGATCGCTCTCCCACTTTTCCCATCTTACTTGCTAGTCGCGTAATTGAATTTCTGGAGCAGTGTCAAACCTTGGGAGTAATTACAGCTTTACGCCAGTTTCGTGAATGGCTAACAAGTCAGTAAAATAAAAGCTTGTCCTAATTTATGCAAGGCTTCCATGTCCGCCATCTCCTCTTCCCCTTTTTCGTTGGCAGAAATAACTTCTGAAGGCATCAAACCTGATGAATATGAAGAAATTGTCCAGCGATTAGGTCGTCACCCCAACAAAGCTGAACTAGGGATGTTTGGCGTAATGTGGTCTGAGCATTGCTGTTATAAAAATTCTCGCCCACTTTTAAAACAGTTTCCCACAGAAGGCGATCGCATTCTCGTTGGTCCTGGTGAAAACGCAGGTGTAGTAGACTTAGGCGACGGATTACAACTAGCCTTTAAAATTGAATCCCACAACCACCCCTCAGCCGTCGAACCATTTCAAGGAGCAGCCACCGGAGTGGGTGGTATATTAAGAGATATCTTTACAATGGGTGCGCGTCCCATTGCTATCTTAAATTCACTCCGTTTCGGTTCCTTAGAAGATGGTCGTACCAAGCGATTATTCTCTGGCGTAGTAGAAGGCATTTCACACTATGGTAATTGCGTTGGAGTACCCACAGTTGGCGGTGAAGTCTACTTCGACCCCGCCTACTCTGGCAACCCCTTAGTTAATGCAATGGCGCTAGGGTTAATGGAAACATCAGAAATTGTGAAATCTGGTGCATCTGGTATGGGCAACCCAGTATTATATGTTGGCTCTACCACCGGACGAGATGGCATGGGTGGCGCGAGTTTTGCCAGTGCAGAATTAACTGAGGAGTCAGAAAAAGACCGTCCCGCAGTACAAGTAGGCGACCCATTTTTAGAAAAATCTTTAATTGAAGCTTGCTTAGAAGCATTTAAAACTGGCGCAGTAGTAGCAGCACAAGATATGGGTGCGGCTGGAATTACCTGTTCTACCGCAGAAATGGCAGCTAAAGGTGGCGTAGGGATTGAATTTGATTTAGACAAAATTCCAGTACGCGAAACTGGAATGGTTCCTTATGAATATTTATTGTCTGAATCCCAAGAAAGAATGTTATTTGTTGCTCATAAAGGACGTGAGCAAGAATTAATTGATATTTTCCATCGTTGGGGTTTACAAGCGGTAGTAGCTGGAACAGTAATTTCAGAACCAATAGTCCGCATTTTATTTAAAGGTGAAGTTGCAGCAGAAATACCAGCTACAGCTTTGTCAGATAATACACCAATTTATCATCGGGAATTACTTGCTGAACCCCCAGAATATGCGCGTCAAGCTTGGGAATGGACACCGGAATCTTTACCTACTGCTACAGAAGAAGGAATTGAAATTCAAGGCAGCACTAAAACTTGGAATGATATTCTGTTACAGCTATTAGATACACCCACAATTGCTTCAAAACGTTGGGTTTATCGCCAATATGACCATCAGGTGCAGAATAATACCGTACTTGTCCCAGGCGGTGCTGATGCTGCTGTAATCAGAGTGCGTCCACTGGAAACCCCATTAACAGGTGTAAAAGAAGGTACTTTACATCAAACAGGTGTAGCTGCAACAGTAGATTGCAATTCCCGCTATGTATACCTGAATCCTTATGAAGGTGCAAAAGCCGTTGTCGCTGAAGCTGCACGTAATCTTAGCTGTGTAGGTGCGGAACCAATAGCCGTTACAGATAACTTAAATTTTGCTAGTCCCGAAAAACCTGTAGGTTATTGGCAATTAGCAGAAGCTTGTCGCGGAATTGCCGACGCTTGCAGAGAATTCCAAACTCCAGTAACAGGTGGAAATGTTTCCCTCTACAACGAAACCGTTGATGCTACAGGTACACCCCAACCAATTTATCCTACCCCTGTTATTGGGATGGTGGGATTAGTTGCTGATATTCACAAAATTTGTGGTCAAGCTTGGCAGTATGAAGGAGATTTAATTTATCTCTTAGGAGAAAAAGTAGATACAGCTACCAAGGTAACTTTGGGAGGTTCAGAATATCTGGCAGCAATACACGGAACTGTTGCAGGACAACCACCACAAGTGGATTTTGACTTAGAAATGCGTGTACAAGCAGTTTGCCGTGAAGGTATCCGTCAAAGTTGGATACGTTCAGCCCATGATAGCTCAGAAGGAGGAATTGCGATCGCACTTGCCGAATCCTGCATCAGTGGTAATCTAGGAGCAGAAATTCACCTAGACTTACCCTCAAATCCCTCACAACGCTGGGATAATATCTTATTTGGCGAAGGTGGAGCAAGAATCATCGTATCAGTTTCCCCAGAACAACAAACAGCGTGGGAAACTTACCTCGAAGAAAAACTGAGTAAAAACTGGCAAAAAATCGGTCAAGTCGCCAAAACCGCCGAAAACTTCCGAGTTATTACGGCTGACAACACCCCCCTACTCAACGTTAGCATTACAGATATGAGCGATCGCTGGTCTAACTGCATCGAACGCCGTTTAACTACTTAAGTAGTAGACAACCTAACAGATGTAACGGATAAATCATTTCTTAAAACCCTAATCCTAAACCACCCACCAATCACCCATCCGTTACATCCGTTACAAAATCCGTTGCCTAGTTGCTCCATCTTTTGCCAGATAGGTTAAGGTTGAGTAGTGTATTGTTTAAGAATTATTAACCTAAATAAATATATCTAAATCTTTCCTTAGATATAGCAATTTATCTGATCACCCGTCCTATTAGGAGCAAAACCGTAGCATGATTCCCAACCATTCCTTCTCCTCTGACGAGTATCCTGTTAACTGCCAGGATAGACCAGACAAGCCAGAGGAAGCCTGTGGTGTTTTCGGTATCTATGCACCAGGGGAAGACGTTACCAAACTTACTTACTTTGGGCTTTATGCACTCCAACACCGAGGTCAGGAATCTGCTGGCATTGCTACCTTTCAAGGCAAAGAGGTAAATCTATATAAAGGCATGGGGCTAGTCTCCCATGTTTTTAACGAATCTATATTGAGTCAGATGCCTGGGGATATGGCAGTTGGTCATACCCGTTACTCTACAACTGGTTCTAGTAAAGTAGTCAATGCCCAGCCTGCTGTTGTAGAAACTCGCCTAGGCAAACTTGCATTAGCACATAATGGCAATCTTGTCAATACAACAACATTAAGAGAAGAGTTACTGAAGCGCGACTGTAACTTATTAACCACAACAGATTCAGAAATGATCGCATTTGCGATCGCAGAACAAGTAAATGAAGGTCAAGATTGGTTAGAAGGCGCAATCCGTGCCTTTCACCAATGTCAAGGCGCATTTAGTTTAGTAATTGGTACACCTGCTGGTTTAATGGGCGCACGTGACCCAAATGGTATTCGTCCCCTAGTAATTGGTATTTTGGAAGGTAGCCCTCAGCGTTACGTTCTCGCTTCTGAAACCTGCGGTTTAGATATCATCGGTGCAGAATATTTACGTGATGTAGAACCAGGGGAATTAGTTTGGATTACCGACGACGGTTTAGCCTCCTTCCACTGGAGTAAAGAACCACAGCGCAAGCTTTGCATATTTGAAATGATTTACTTTGCGCGTCCTGATAGCGTTGTACATGACGAAACATTATATAGCTACAGAATGCGCTTAGGTCGTCAACTCGCAGCAGATTCTCCCATAGACGCGGATATTGTCATTGGTGTACCTGATTCTGGTATTCCAGCAGCTATAGGCTTTTCACAAGCATCTGGAATTACCTACGCAGAAGGTTTAATTAAAAACCGCTACGTTGGTCGCACCTTCATCCAACCAACTCAAGCAATGCGCGAGTCTGGAATTAAAATGAAGCTTAACCCCTTAAAAGATGTATTAGCGGGTAAGCGGGTCATCATTATTGATGATTCCATCGTTCGGGGAACCACTAGCCGTAAAATTGTCAAAGCTTTACGAGATGCAGGTGCAACTGAAGTACACATGAGAATTTCATCACCCCCAGTAACTCATCCCTGCTTCTACGGAATTGATACTGATACCCAAGACCAGTTAATTGCTGCTACTAAATCAGTAGAAGAAATAGGTCAACTTATTGGTGTAGATACACTAGCTTACCTCAGTATAGAAGGGATGTTGAAATCTACAGGTGAAGATACCAACAATTTCTGTTCTGCTTGTTTTAATGGTGATTATCCCATCGCAATTCCAGAAACAGTCAAGCGTTCTAAGTTGATATTAGAAAAAGCTGTTCCTGCTTAAATTTGAATTCTAGTTCCCAGGTTCAACCTGGGAACAAAAAATGGAGTTGCCTCCTAATATAGCAACGGACAAGGCGCTTAGGACAATGATCCAATATTGGTATTTCATCTGCGTAATCTGCGTTTATCTGCTCACATCTGCGATAAAAAAATTGTAATTGAAAAATATTTAATGGCTTAACTGACAAGGGCGGTTGCTATAATCTTAATTTTTAGAAAACCTTAATAACAAGCTAAACTCAAGCTAAATTTTGGCAATACATCTTCACCTGATAATTCTGTAGGAAGGTTTCGCACTTCCACATTTTGTCCTTGACGATAAATTTCCACTTGCTGTTGTTGCGGATTAATTAACCATCCCAATAGCACCCCTGCGTCTATATATTCTGGCATTTTCTGACGCAAAGTTTTTAAATCATCTGTTGCTGACCTTAACTCAATCACAAAATCCGGTGCAATTGCAGGAAATTTGCGTCTTTGTTCAGCAGTAAGTGCTTCCCAACGTTCCTTTTTAATCCAAGCAGCATCAGGAGAACGGTCAGCACCATTAGGTAACTTAAATATAGTAGAAGAACTAAAAGTATAACCAAGTTGAGTTTGACGATTCCAAATTCCCAAATCAGTAATTAAGTCTGCTTCTCGATTACCGCTTTCTCCCCCCACAGGTGGCATAATAATTAATTCTCCGGTAGCCGTCCGTTCAAATTTCAACTCGCGGTTATTTTGACATAATTCATAGAATTGTTCGTCTGTAAGGTGAACAGTATCTAAATTTAATGTCAAAGGACTAATAACCATACAGATAGTTGGGATAGCGATGGTGATATTACCATCCTAATAATTACAATTAAATAATTTAGTAGCGATCGCCATATTCAAATAGCCCGCATTACGGGAAAGAAGTTAAAAAGTGGGGTTTTCAGACATACAAAACTCTGCTGCGACAACGCTAAAATCACTCTTGTAGGGCGGGTTGCACGCTCATGGCTAGGGCGTGTTTTCAAACCCTTCGATCCCCCCCTGCCCCCCTTAAAAAGGGGGGGGGAAATCCGATCAAAGTCCCCCATTTTAAGGGGGATTTAGGGGGATCTCACCGACAGAAACGGAGCCAATACAGTTTTAAAACACACCTTATCCCGACACACCATTGATATATATAAACCCGCCCCTACCTCAAGGACAATTTACCCGTAAGTACTAACATAGAAAAAAATTCTAATCCAACTGCATCGACCCTAAATATTTGGTTAAATAAGGCGAAAACACCTCATAAATAAGTGTAAACGGCTGCTTGTGATGCCAAAACAAATAATGACGACCCCAAAACGGCCCTTTTTCTCCAAAAGCTTCCTCTAATTCTGGCGAATTTCCGTAATATACCCCTTGCACATCCCGATACAACTCCGTCCGCAGACTAGCTAAACTAGCCCAAATTGGTATAGAACGATTTTGCAGATACTCATCTACATGACTAGCTTCCCACCAAGAAGTCGCATAAGCTAACCTTTGCCCAGACTCCTTCCTTAACCATACCTGACGGCGAAGCCTTGGCCCTGGAACTGCTTCAATTAAATCAGGTGCGCCATCAGGACTCATCCCAATAGGCGACATATCAATCACATCTACTGCCGTAGGTTCACCCGTAAGTAGCTGTAGGTGACGAGTAGGAGAACCATCTCCCAGTAATAATATTTGCCATGCTGGTGCTAGTTGAGAGTGCGGTAAACCTTTCTGAACAACTTCTTCCCCACCCTGCCAGATAGAATCAAGAGCATACCAAGCTGTGGGCAGTGCAGAGCTTTTACTGGGTCTGAAGGTTAGAGTCAATGTTCTTAATAAAACTTTATATTTCTATTAAGAATTATAAACAATCCTGCTCACAAAACTATTCACTCTCAGGCTAGACTCTAACAAATTTTCTTCCGCCCTTGTAATTTTTAGGCAGGAGCTTAAAAATAGACATAAAAACAATAAAGTTTCTAGGCATTGCCTAGAAACTTTAAATGCGGATGGTGAGACTCGAACTCGCAAGGGCTAGGCCCACACGCACCTCAAGCGTGCGCGTATACCAATTCCGCCACATCCGCATATTAACTAGAAGTATATACTCAACAAGAGCAAATTTTTTCGCCTTGAATTTCGCCACTTCAGAGTTGCTTACCTATCTTAGCACAAGTACAGAGATTTGAAATATCTTTCCGCAACTCTCAGAAAAGTCTATCCTACAGAATACGGAATCAAAAAGCTGGGAAATGCGTTTTTCAAAAATTCTAATTGCCAACCGAGGGGAAATTGCCCTACGAATTCTCCGTGCCTGCGAAGAGATGGGCATTAGCACTGTTGCTGTTCACTCTACTATTGATCGACACGCCCTCCATGTGCAGTTAGCTGACGAAGCTGTGTGCATTGGCGAACCACCAAGTAGCAAAAGCTATCTGAATATTCCCAATATTATTTCCGCCGCGTTGACGCGCAATGCTACAGCGATTCATCCTGGGTATGGTTTTTTGGCGGAAAATGCCAAATTTGCGGAAATTTGCGCGGATCACGAAATTTCCTTTATTGGCCCAACACCCGAAGCTATGCGGGCAATGGGGGATAAATCGACTGCAAAGGAAACTATGCAACGGGCAGGTGTCCCGACTGTGCCTGGAAGTGACGGGCTTGTGGAAGATGAAAAAGACGCAGTTGCGATCGCAAATCAAATTGGCTATCCCCTAATTATTAAAGCGACTGCTGGGGGTGGTGGACGAGGTATGCGGCTGGTGAGAGAAGCAAGTGATTTTCTCAAGTTCTACCAAGCAGCCCAAGGGGAAGCGGAAGCTGCGTTCGGGAATGCTGGCGTTTATATAGAAAAATTTATCGAACGTCCCCGTCATATCGAATTTCAAATTTTAGCGGATAGCTACGGCAACGTGATTCATTTAGGTGAGCGAGACTGTTCTATCCAACGTCGTCACCAAAAACTTCTAGAAGAAGCCCCTAGCCCCGTACTTAGTGAAGAACTGCGATCGCAAATGGGTAATGCGGCTGTGATGGCAGCGAAATCAATTAACTATACTGGCGCGGGTACGGTTGAATTTTTGCTCGACCAAAGCGGCAACTTTTACTTTATGGAAATGAATACCCGCATTCAAGTTGAACACCCAGTTACAGAAATGGTTACTGGTTTAGACTTAATTACCGAACAAATCCGTATTGCTCAAGGAGAAAAACTGCAACTTACTCAAGAACAGGTAGTCCTTCGGGGTCATGCGATCGAATGCCGAATTAATGCAGAAGATCCCGACCACAACTTCCGTCCGAGTCCAGGGCGAATTAGTGGTTATCTACCGCCAGGAGGCCCAGGCGTAAGGATGGATTCTCATGTCTATACAGACTACGAAATCCCCCCATACTACGATTCTCTGATCGGAAAACTAATCGTTTGGGGCGCTGACAGAGATACAGCAATCAAAAGGATGAGAAGGGCATTAAGAGAGTGCGCGATCACTGGTGTACCCACTACTATTGGGTTTCATCAAAGAATTATGGAAACACCAGAATTTTTAAGGGGTGAAGTCTATACAAACTTCGTTGAGCAAATCATGCAGCCTAAAACATAGTTAATTATTTTATCGCTATCTGAAAAAAAGGTCTTTAGTTTGCTGCTTTGTCAAGGTTTAATGTAAAATTGGCTACCTGTAATAGTCCTAATTAGTGAGGAAATGGTGAGGTAGGCGAACCTTTTGTTCGCCCTGCGATAATTGCGGCTAGGAAAGTAAAGTCAGTAATCCCTGCTGCCCTATCAGCAACTCCCGCACCAAGCTAAAAATTCCTACCCAAATAATTGGGGTAATATCTACGCCACCTATAGGTGGTACGATTTTTCGCAAGGGGATCAAAAATGGTTCTGTTGGCCAAGCCACTATATTGAAGGGGAAACGATTGAGATCAAGCTGAGGATACCAGGTAAGCACAATCCTGAAAATAAAGAGAAAGGTCATCAAGCCTAGAAGTAGACCCAGGCTCAAACTTAGAACTGTAATGTTCATAAAACGTAATGTTGAGCTAATTTATCATCTTAGTTAGATGCTAGCGACCGAGAGCGGACGGATAAGCGATTCAGGCAAATCTAAAAATCGTATCCACAACTAGCTTCTCAGAAGTGTAGCAAATCGTTAAAATTGGAAGAAACACTTCAGTTCTAAACACTCACAGAGGAACAAAATTTTATGACACCTTCATTAGCGAATTTTTTGTACAGTCTGCTTTGGGGTGGTGTAATCGTTGTAGTCCCAGCAACAGTAGCATTGATTTTTATTAGCCAAAAAGATAAAATTCAGCGTTCCTAAACTTTTGGAGCTTCCACAAAACCTCAACTAGGGGAATAGTTAGCACTATAATTTAGGTGCTAGCTCTAACTAAACTGAGGTTTTGACTGTTGATCGGGTTGTAACTGCTACCTATATTGGTTAGTAAATCTACTGCGGTCAGCAGTCAGCACCCAGCTTTGGTGTTTGCAATGCCGTAACTAAAGCTAAGGAATTAAAATAATTACTACTTTAATTTCTCGCGCTCTGTGCGTATTGAAAAAATCCTGTTATTTCCATACAGCGCAAAGCTCTTCTTACTGGGTATAAATTCGGTAGATTATATTCTTAGTTGATAGCTGATACAAGGGCAAGCTGGTAGCTTTTGATCAGTCTCGCCCTCCCATGAGGTCTGAACTCAAGATGCCTAGCCAGCGTTCCAATGGTTGTTATCTACTCGTTAACATAGATCTGACTTGGGAGAGCAGAAATGGTAAATTTTGGGCTTAACTCAGCCAGTCTTTTAGGAATTTTTTTGGCAGTAGCAGGTGCAGGATTATATCTCCTGCGCTCGGCACGTCCAGAGTTATCAAGAGACCATGACATTTTCTTTGCAGCAATTGGTTTGTTGTGTGGGTTCATTCTGCTATTCCAAGGATGGCGGCTTGACCCAATTTTGCAATTTGGTCAGTTTCTTCTGACTGGTTCGACGATCTTTTTTGCGGTAGAAAGTATTCGGATGCGGGGTGTAGCTACGGAGCAAGCCAAGCGCAATACACCGATTGTGGACGACGATCGCCCTGTAAGTCGGGTTTATGAATATCAAGCCGAGTTAGAGGAGCTAGAATCTTACGATCAGCGACCACCTAACCGCAGGTTGACTGGAAGAAGTGAACCCCGTCGTAGTCGTAGTGATGATTATGAAGGAGAAACTCGTAGCCGTCCGCAGAGAAGAACAAGTAATGATCAACTAGGTACTGGAGAACGCCCACGCAAGCGTCGTCCGAAACCGGAATCACGTCCCCCTGAACGACAAGAAGATTTCTGGGGCGATCGCTCTGAAGATGATTGGAATTACCCTCAACGTTCTGAAGAACGTTCTGAAGATGATTGGGCAAATGATTCAGGTGATGTAGTCAAAAAACCACGCCGCCCAAGCGGTAGCCGTCCTCCTAACTCTGAAGAATCAACTTCAGATATTGGCTCTAGACCTAGAAAAACTCGCCGTCGTCCTCCTCAAGATCCTGGCTATGATCAGCCAAGAGATGTGGAAGTAACTCCAACAGATTATGTGGATTTTCAACCAATAGATCGCCCAGAGGACGAGTAATCAATTAACAATTATCAATTAACAATTTTTAGATGCAAGCCTGCGTCTTGAGTTATGGAAAATCTAAATGTCTTTGTTGATTTATAGCCCCCAACTTTAGTTTTGGGTAATTAACACTGTGGTTATAAGTAGCTGGTGCTATTGAAACCAGGGGGACAAGCAGGATGATTAATAATTACTCAGTTTTAACCACACCCATTGATAATTGTTAATTGATAGAAGTGTTAAAGTGGGCAAATTCACTTTCAAATTGGCAATCCGCCAGTTAATCAATTTAAGTTTGGGGTTGAGTCTGGTAAGTTTATTTTCAGCTTGTAGTCAAGTAAGAAATACAACTGCGCCAGAAATTCTCAATAGTCGCTATACAGATGAGCAACCAGTTTTAAGCGGTAATGGTCGCTATGTTGCTTTTGTATCTAACAGAGATGGTAGGCGCAAACTGCTGATGTATGACTTGCAGCAACGGCAGTTTGTAGATTTACCAGGATTAAATAAAGCGGAGGCGATCGCAGAAACTCCTAGTCTTAGTCGTAATGGTAGATATCTTGTTTACATCTCTAGTGAGCAAGGACGACCAGAATTAGAACTTTACGATCGCAGCACCAGATCTGCACAAGTTCTTAGCAACGGTTATCGTGGTTGGGTGCGTAATCCTAGTATTAGTCCTGATGGTCGCTATATTTCGTTTGAAAGTAGTAGTCGCGGTCAATGGGATATTGAAGTGCTAGACAGGGGAACTAATATTGAGCTAGATATTTCTGATGGTAGCCGACGCTAAAATTTTGAAGTATGAATCATGAAAAGGCATTAAATATAGTTAATAAAAGTAATTTTTTTGTTTTTAGACTTGACAATTCACGCTTCATACTTTTTTTATCTGTTATCATTGCTGGTTTGTTGAGCAGTTGTACGGCTTCAAGTCGCTTGTTAAATTTTCCTTTTGATCCAGGGGGACGGAGTTTAAATAGTCCTGGGGCTGAGTTAAAACCTCAAATTGCCGATCGCTATATTGTGTTTATTTCGGATCGTCGTGGTAGGCAGGATGTATATTTATTTGATGCTCTAGAACAGAGGTTAGTGGATCTTCCAGGGCTAAATTCCCTCGATGCGATCGCAGATGATCCCTCTGTTTCTGAAGACGGTCGTTATATTGTTTTTACTGCTAACCGTCAGGGAAAATCTGGAATTTATTTATATGACCGAGAGTTACGTCAATTACGAAATCTTACAGAAAATATAGCAGCAGAAGTTCGCAATCCCACAATTAGTGCAGATGGTAGTGCGATCGCTTTTGAATCTAGTGCTAACGGTCAGTGGGATATTGTAATTTATGATCGTGCTGGTCAAGCTATAAATGTGCCTACTTATATACCTTAAAAAACAGGTGCGGTCAAATGTAGAGACGTTCCATAGAACGTCTCTACATTTATATATAATTGTGCTTTCTCTGAGTCTCACTGCCTGTATTAATACGCAACTGTTTAATCCGCCACAAATCCTTACCGGAGGCATTAATAGCCGAATGCCGGATGAGTATCCAGCCTATAGCAGTGATGGCAGATATTTAGCCTTTGCTTCTGACCGCAATAACAATCGAGACATTTTTTTATACGACTTACAGGAAAAGCGTCTGGTAGATTTACCTAATCTTAATCGGCGTGATTCTAGCCAGGATCAACCTGCTTTAAGTGCGGATGGTCGGTTTATTGCTTATGTTTCTACAGAGCGTGGCAAAACAGATATTTTAGTTTATGACCGACAAACTCAAAGTCCGCAATTGCTTACTGCTAACGGTCGTAGTTCAGTGCGTCATCCGACAATTACAGGCGATGGACGTTATGTAGCTTTTGAAACTAGCGAGTTAGGTCAATGGCACATTGCTGTTGTAGATCGAGGCAATGTCGCTGGAGAATGAGGAACACTAAAATAATAGATTAGTCAAGTATTTAGAGAACCAGGCAGTTAGCTTCGATGCTCACAATATGCTAAAACAAAACCACGGGCTTTGTGAAAATATCGCATGAGTAGCAAATATCTACGTTTTGGAACTTCGGGAATATTAGCTGCGATCGCTGCTATTGGTGTTAATGGTATTAATGCGATCGCACCAGTTGACCTGCTAGACTCATCCCACTTTAGCAATCCACAGTCAAACAACGCCTTTGCCCAAGACGCTGATGAGCAAGTTAATATCCGCGTTTATAAACGTGCCAGTCCTGCGGTAGTATCTGTCAGTGCTGGTAACGCTACGGGTAGCGGCAGCATTATTAGCTCAGATGGTTTGGTATTAACTAATGCCCATGTTGTGCAAAACGCTCGTAGCACTCTCACCGTAATTTTGGCAGATGGTCGGCGTTTGCCAGCAGATATTGTTGCTTTTGGTAACAACGGACTAGACTTAGCGGTTCTTAAAATTCGTGGGCAGAAAAATTTACCTACTATTAGCTTTGCTCGTTCAAATTCTGTACAAGTAGGTCAACGAGCATTTGCTATAGGTAATCCCTTTGGTCAATTTCAGGGAACTTTTACCACTGGTATTGTCAGCCGGATAGATCAACAGCGCGGTTTGATTCAAACAGATGCCGCAATTAATCCTGGCAATTCTGGAGGGCCACTGCTCAATGGTCAGGGAGAATTAATTGGTGTCAATACGGCAATTTTTACCAATGGTAATACAGGCGGTAACATTGGTCTAGGCTTTGCGATCTCAACTGACCGCATTCAACCTTTCTTGACCGCAGTACGTCAAGGAACTGCGGCTCGCACTGCTCAAAGGGCGCAACCAACTACTGGTAGTCAAACAGCTAAGGCACTGCCTTTAAATGGCGCTACGATTAGAGGATTTTTGGGTAAAGGCAATAATATTTTACCAGTCGATAATAGCTTTTTTGAAATCTACAGCTTTCAAGGTCAAGCTGGTCAACGGGTACAAATTGATATGGTGAGTCAAGAGATTGACCCATTTTTAATTCTTATTGCGCCTAACCGTAGTCAATTAGCTCAGGATGATAATGGTGGGGGTAGTAAAAATGCCAGAATTGTTGGAAAGCTACCAATAGCGGGGACTTACTTCGTAATTGCTAACTCTTATAAAGGAGGGCAAGCTGGTAATTACCAAATCCGAGGAATAGCAAATGCGGGTACTGCTACTAATCAAGTGCAGCCGCAAGGCTCAATTTTGCGACAAACAGGCATTTTAGGATCTGATGCGCCCAGGCTACCGGATGGCAGCCCCTACAGAGCATATTCCTTCCAAGGTCGCGCTGGTCAAGCTGTGACTATTACATTGGAAAGCACTGATTTTGATCCATATCTAATTTTGGTTGCGCCGAATGGTCAAAAGATTGCTGAAAATAATAACACCAGCCAAAACAATCCTACTGCTGTAATCAGGGGTAGGTTAAACCGTGATGGTGTATATCGCGTGATTGTTAATGCTGCTAATTCTGGGGGGCAAGGCAGATATTCGCTGACAATTCGTTAATTGAGCAATATTATAGTAGTCGCCAAGGTGCTTAGGACAATAAGTTTAAGCGCCTTGTTAAACTTATCTACCATTAAAATAAACGAACTCGCTCGGATCAAATCTTGATTGACATCTGCGTAATCTGCGTTTATCCGCTCTCATCTGCGATAAAAAAACCAAATTGTGATTGAGAACAAGAGGTGTAATGCCTTAACTGCTCTGGCAGTTGCTATATCTAAGACTGGAACGCGGATTCATTGCGTGACCTCTCCCCAACCCCTGCCCTACGAGGGGAGAAGTTTTAAGATTCCCCCTGCAAAAACTCACATCAGTTGTAATTATTCCTAACGCAAACCTAGCCAAGTAAAAAAGTCTTGACGGGTAAAAAATTCTAGTATTAATAAACCCACAAAACCTACCATTGCAAAACGACCGTTTATTTGCTCTGCATAAGCAGTCCAACCAAAAGCGGGTTCCGGTTGATTGAAATTCTCTGTGGGTGCTGGTTGATTGGGTGGATTAGATTCTGTATTCATGGTTTTAATCTTCTGATTTAATTGATTGGGAGGAAGAGGATTGACTATCCAAGGCTTGAACAGCGTTAATGAGCGATCGCACTTCTAGCGCGCCCTCTGAAGGCTCAAAAACTAATGGAAATTTACCCCGCACTAGCATTCTTAATCCGAGAGGTGCAAGACTAAGCAAGCCTTTTAGATCCCGAAAATAGTTTCCCACAACTTGGAGACCAAATTTGCGTTCGTCAATCCAACCTCCTTCTTTAACTAAATCAATTAAAACTTTACGGTGACGAATAGAACGACTAGCTTGGTTATCTTTGCGGTCAAGAATTTCCTGTTTAATCTTGCTAATTTGATCCAATGGTGCTACATCCATTGGGCAAACAGTATTACAGTAAAAACAGCGCGTACAACCCCAAACTCCTTGAGTACCTTGATGATATTTTTCTAAACGTTCTTCTACTTGATCGTCACGATCATCTGCTACCATACGATAGGCTTTTGCTAGGGCATGAGGGCCGACAAAATCGGGGTTGACCTCACGAGCATTGCATTCAGAATAGCAGGCTCCACAGAGGATACAGTTACCAGTTTGATCGAGGCGCGATCGCTCTTCTGGTGTTTGTAAAAATTCCCGTTCTGGAACCTGTCTAGCATTAGTACTTACATAAGGATCAACTGCTTCCAAATGATCCCAAAAACTACGCATATCTACCACTAAATCTTTAATTACGGGCATATTACCCATCGGGGCTATGGTAATTTCTGGGATACCTAAATCCGATATTTGTTGAAATCGAGCTAGTTCACTACCGACATTTTCTTTACAAGCTAATGCTGAACGACCATTAATCCGCATGGCGCAACTACCACAAATGGTATTGCGACAATTTTTGCGAAAAGCTAAACTACCATCCTGTTCCCACTTAATTTGATTCAGACAATCCAAAATAGTGTTGGCAGGATCTACGTCCAGAGTATAAGTCTGAATTTTGGCAGGGGAATTTTCCGGTTGGCGAGTTATTTTAAAAAGTACTTGCATCTTAACAAACGTTTATTTTATACTTTACAATTCTTACAGTTAAGATAATTCTTTGTTGAGCAACCTAAATAATCCTCTCTACAGTTATTTACGCCCAAACCTAAAATCTAGGCTTAAAAAGCAGACTTTATGGGTTTTTAAAATAGCTACGAGTTATCTCTGGCAAGGCTTTTCAGCTTTAAGTGTCAAGTCTAATGCCTGCTTGCTTAACTGGGATAATACCTGCTAAATTAATTTTTTCAGGTGCTACCGACTCAATAATCCTTCCAGAAGGAGCAAGTTGAAAGTTAGCCAACTATCAGAATTACCTAATTATTATTTTTACACATCTGCCTAGCGGTTTGCTCTCCGCCTGCTGAAAGGCGATAATTGTTACTTCTTTACTATATAATCCCTCAATCCTAGCTTTTGAAGAGAGAATTTTATTATTTTTAAGCTGCATATCCAAGTTTTCTCGAAATTTTGGCAATGAGATCTCCGTAAATCCTTATAAGGTAGTACTGGTTAAGCGTAACTATAGACAAGTACTAGCTTGTTTATTAAACCCAGGTTGACTGAATAGGCAGGTTCATTATTAGATACCCTGATTTACTAAAAACAAAAGCTGGGAGCAGGAATAGGAAAAATTAACCTTGCTAAAAATTTTCACGTCAAAATTAAATTTACAAATTTGTTGCTATTTTGCTGGTGTTTGACGATATATTTTTTATATAGCCATTAATTGGCTAAAAACTAGGTAAAGCAACCTAAAAGTTTAAGGATATTTGGTAAGGTAATGACGGAAACTGCAACAAGTCCCTTAACGGGAAGACAACTGCTTCAAAAAGTAAAAGAACTCTCACACCTGCCACGACGAGAAACAGCAAAACAGTGTGGTTACTACACCAACACTAAGAATAAGCAGACGCGCGTAAATCTAACAGATTTTTATGACGCGGTGTTAGAAGCTAAGGGTATTCCTCTTGATCCAGAAGGCTCAAAAGATGGTCGTGGTCGCGAACCTACTTATCGCGTGAGCGTTCATAAAAATGGTCAAATTGTTATCGGTGCAACTTACACTGAAGCAATGGGCTTAAAATCAGGTGATGAGTTTGAAATTAAGTTGGGTTATAAGCATATTCACCTGATTCAACTTGATGGCGATAAAAGCAAAGCAGTAGACGATGATGCTGATGATGATGATGATGAGGATTAATTTCTAGTTAAGGATGGATTATACAAGATCTATTCTTTGATCTAGTTTAAAATTAGGCTTCTCTGAAATTATTAGCAGTTACAATGGTGATCTTTAATCAGGCAACCGCCAAATGGCTGTCTTCATTGACAGCTTATCCAGCTATTTTGAAAATTTTGGTGTTTTTCATCAGTTGGGCATTGCTGTGGTTGCCGATATTGATACCTTTGGGATTACTACTGCGATCGCGTTCTGCTAAATTATTTACGGCAGATCAAAAACTGCCTTTACTTGCTTCTCTCTACCTAATTGCGCCCCTTATTGTTTGGGGGGCATCTTGGGTAGAGGGAGTATCTTTTTTAGATTATGGTCTACAAATACAAGATTTATCTTTCTTACTAATATCAGTAGGACTAGGCTTAGGCTTAGGAGTTATTGGTTTAGTAGTTGTATTTGCTGTGCAATGGAAACTGGGTTGGGTTAATTGGCATTGGGAAAATCGGGAGCAATTATTCCAGGTATTACTGCCAATATTATTGTTAGGGTTATGGATTAGTACCACAGAAGAGTTAATATTTCGTGGTTTTTTACAGAATGAGCTAAACCAAGATTATCCAGTTTGGGTAGCAGGTGCGATCGCTAGTTTAATATTTGCTGTTACACACCTGCTTTGGGAACGCCAAGAAACTTTGCCACAATTACCTGGTTTATGGTTGATGGGTATGGTACTCACTCTGGCACGTTGGGCAGATGGTGGTAGTTTATGGTTAGCTTGTGGACTCCATGCAGGCTGGATTTGGGGTTTAACTTGTCTGGATACGGCTAAGATGATTAGCTACACAGGCAAGGCTTCCCAATGGCTTACTGGGGTATCAGAAAAACCTTTAGCTGGTGCTAGTGGTTTACTTTGCTTACTAGCAACCGCAATAATGTTATTGATCCTCAAACCTTACTTTGTTTAAGAATAATGTAGAGACGCGTTCGCGTAGCGTGCGCGTCTTTACTAACCAAATACAGAGATTAGCTTATACATCACATTGATGAGTTTGGCAATATTTGGCATTATTGATTTCTTCTTGCAAGGTTTTTAAAGAAGTTATCTGCCATGCCGAACCCCCCTGAACTTCCGCAGTAATGTAGCCAAATTTTGTCCCTCGAAGAAACTGGTCTCGACCAACTTTAATCACATTCTTAGAGGTGCGGAAGTCATTGGAAATGGTGGAATTATAAATATCTTGAATTAATTTTACAGCCTTGGCATTTTTTTGAGTAAATTTTATACTGGAGTCATTGCTCACAGTTATTCCCTCTTTAACTACTGTTCCATTCTGAGAAGGGACATCAGCATAAAAATACAAATTTTTCTTAGTACCATCATAACCATGCGCTTCGCTGTTATATTTGATCCTTGGAAGTTGAGGTTTAGTCTTTACCCACTTAATGACAGTGTTAATATTTTGTCCTGGTAGTGCATATACAGGAATAACAGCAAAAATCATAGCTATCACTGATATAGCACTAACTGAAACTAAGTTAAGTTTTTTTATTGGAGTCATATATTTCACAGAAAAGATAAAGGCTAATATCTCCAGTTTAACTGAGGAGTATGATAGTTGATCGCTAGTATGTAATATGTAATTTATTTAAACAATTTTAATTCACTACTTACTCTGGACTGCGCCCCGCTACATGAAAATTCCTCAGTTATAGACCACTAATTATGTCGCGTGTAGCAGTGATAAGTGTTACAGGATTTAGGGGGGAAAAACGGGTTAAAGATGCGATGGGAACTGAACGGGATAATTGTACTTGTAATAAATTAGTTTCCCAAGTGCGATCGCGCAACCATTCCATTGCTGTATGCTGATGTTCTACAGTAGCTAAAGCTAATACCAAAACACCACTATTCTTTAGTGCAGTTTCACAGGTATCTAAAATTTCTGTTAAATTTCCACCACTACCACCAATAAAAATACGGTCTGGTGCTGGTAGATTAGCTAAAATATCCGGTGCTGTGCCATAAACCGATGTAACATTTTCTACTTGTAGACGTTGACAGTTTTGCTCGATTAATGTGCTACCAGCAGATGTTTTTTCAATCGCATAAATGCGAGAATTAGGACATAAACGAGCAATTTCTATAGATACAGAACCAGTACCAGCGCCAATATCCCAAATAATTTGTTCAGGTTGGAGTGCGAGTTCTCCTAAAATCAGAATACGCACTTCACGCTTAGTCATTAAACCAGGGCGATCGCTAAAACTAATAAAGGTAGAATCAGGTAAACCTAGTATCGGTAAATTGTCTAAATTTATTGGTTGAGTGACTGCTGGATCTTTGAGCAAAACTACTACATTTAAAGCTGCGAATGTTTGCGATTTTATTTCTGTTATAGGTAAACAGCGAATTTGTTCTTGTTCCCCTCCCAAGTTTTCACAAACCCAGAATTTGTAGGAACTTGCTAAGTCTAAAGATTCTAACAAATGAGCGATCGCACTAGGAGAATTAGTAGCATCTGTCAATACAGCAATTTTATCGCTACCTTGCTGCAATGTTTTGGTTAATTCATCTAAGGAACGCCCATGAATACTAATTACGCGGGCATCTTGCCAAGATACTTTAATTTTGTTAAAAGCAAGTTGAACTGAACTAAGCTGGGGATGAAAAATAAGTTTTTCAGCAGGCAATTTTGTTAACAGCAACCGCCCCAAACCAAAAAAAAGCGGATCGCCACTTACTAAAATAACGATAATTTTAGGGTCAATTTCTAGCCGTAGGCTAATTTCTGCAATTGCTTGATTAAAATCACCCAAAATCAAACGTTGGGCTGGGTGAGTAGGAAAATAACTTAAGTGGCGATCGCTTCCTACTAATAAACTAGCTTGGTGAACAATCTGTCTAACAGTATCACTAAGCCCAGCTTCCCCATCTAAACCAATACCAACGATATGTATAAATGCTGGTTCTACCGTCATTAATAATTGATAATTGTTAATTGTTCATCGTTCCCATGCTAAAACCATCAAAGCATTAAGAATTGCTGCGGCTACTGGAGAACCACCTTTGCGCCCTTCTATACGAATTTGAGGTAAAGATGTCTCAGCTAATGCAGATTTTGATTCTACTACAGAAATAAAACCAACAGTAGCACCAATTACTATTGCTGGTTGTACAGCTAAAGAAGGTAATTCAGCACAAAGAGCTAATAAAGCAGTGGGAGCATTTCCAATTACATAAATAGCATCAGGAAATTGTTCTAAACACTTAAGTAAACCTGTTTCAGTGCGAGTTTTTCCAGGTAATGCTATTTGTGCTTGTTCTACTGCACTAATTAAAGGGTTATTAAAGGTTTGTGATACCAAGGTGCTAACGCCATGTTTAACCATGCTGACATCTGTAATTATGGGCGTACCAAGTTGAATAGCTGCGATCGCACTTTCAATCGCATTATTGCTAAACCGTATAAGCTGGGCAAATTCAAAGTCAGCCGTACTATGAATTGCCCGCCGTACAATAGCATATTCATCTGCACTAAAATTATGTTTCCCAATTTCTCGGTCAATAACTGCAAAACTTTGTAGCAGAATTGGATGTAGGGGCAATGCGTCTCTTTTAATAACCATCAACTACAAAATAAAAGGTACATTTGTAGAGACCGACCATGATCGGTCTCTACATTCTCAGTTATTAAAACTCTAAAACTGGGTAATCCTGTTCACGATAGTATTTGGTCATATCGTCAAACTTTCGCAACTCTGCCTGTTCTACTAATAACTCTTGGGGGTTATCTAACCATTGGTTATTGAGATCAGATAAAATTTGAGAGAGGCGATCGCGGTCTAAATCCGGTGAAATTTCCCCAAAATACCCAAGCGTGATATGAGCATTAAGGAGATATTGCTGTTCAATCCGAAGGGCAATTAAACTAGGATTTTGATAAATAGCTCGTCGCAGTTGCAAAATTCTTTCATAAGCATCTTCATCTTTGGGTGCTAAACTAACGCCTATAGCGCGGGGCATAACTATTAACCCTAGCAGTTGCCAGCGAATAGGATTGCCACTGGTAGAGGAATTTTTACACTGTTCAAAACTTTTAGCAATAGCGGAACCCAATTGCACTTCAAAATCAGGGTTATGGCTAACAGCATCACGGTAGGCGCTATCCCAAATTAAATCTGCCAACGTTAAATGAAAGCTAGAAGCAGGTATAGGCACAATTAAATTAGGTAGCTGCTGTAATAGCTGCTCTTGACAATTTTGTAAATTCTGGTAAATTCCAGAATTTGTTGAATCTTCCTCCGAAGGGGGGGTTATTACTGTGTAGCCAGGAAAAGGTACTGCTTTTCTGCCACCATTGGGATGTGGCTGAAATTTAGGTGATTCCTGAATATGTTGTAATAGTGATTCGTAAGTGACGGGTAGCGTCTGCCGTGCCACTCTGTTTAAATAAGTTTGATAATTCTCGTCCAATCTTGATCCCCTCGCGATCGCACTTTTTCCTGTAATGTCAATTTACCTCTATTGGGGAGATGATAACTTTGCGATTTCTAAAGCTGTTGATACCCTACGGGGATCAGTTCTCGATCCTAATTGGGCTAGCTTTAACTATGACAAAATCTCCCCAGAACAAACCGATGCTATTATCTTGGCTTTAAACCAAGCGATGACACCAGCTTTTGGCATGGGTAAGCGTTTGGTTTGGTTAGCGGATACTAATGTTTGCCAACAATGTTCTGAACAATTATTAGCTGAATTAGAGCGTACCTTACCAGCTATCCCTGAGTCTGCGGTATTGTTGCTGACTAGCGGCAATAAACCAGATCGTAGACTCAAATCTACTAAATTACTGGAAAAGTACGCAGAAATTCAGGAATTCTCCCAAATTCCTCCCTGGAAAACCGAATTATTAGTGCAACAAGTGCGGAAAGCCGCACAGCAAGTCGGTGTGAAACTTAATAATTCTGCTGCCGAACTTTTAGCTGAGTCTGTAGGTAATGATACTCGGCAGCTATACAATGAACTAGAAAAGTTACAGCTTTACGCGGGTACTACAGCAACTATTAACGAGCAAGCTGTGGTTGCTTTAGTTAATGCCACTACTCAAAATAGCTTACAGTTAGCCGCAGCTATCAGGCAGGGCAAAACTGTTCAAGCTTTGCAGCTAGTCTCTGATTTAATTAGTCATAATGAACCCACCTTGCGAATTGTTGCTACTTTAATCGGGCAGTTTCGCACTTGGTTATGGGTAAAGATTATGATGGAAGATGGAGAGAGAGACGAAAAAGCGATCGCATCAGCCGCCGAAATCAGTAACCCCAAGCGCATTTACTTTCTGCGCCAAGAAATTCAAGCTATTTCCTCAAACCAACTCACCTCCACGCTACCAATACTGCTAGAGTTAGAAATTAGCCTCAAACGAGGAGCAGATCCGATGTCAACCCTACAAACTAAAGTCATCGAACTGTGTCAAATCTTTCACCGATGAAGCCAAATGTTTTAACTCCAACCTAAAAATAAAACTTTGCTGGAACTTCTCTTCCTTAAAATAGTTCAAACAATATGAACCCTGTGGGTTTTAATGAATCGTGTTTTATTTGTAATTTGTATAAATGATGGCTTACTACAACTCTCCTCGTAACTTCAATCGCAATTGCGCCTCTGCCGTAATCGTCGCCACTCTAGCTAGTGTTGGCTTACTATCCGGCATAGTACCTGGTTTATCTGGCAACTCCGCTAAGTTAGTTTTAAGTAATTCTGCTTACGCACAAGATGTAAGTAAGTCAGAATTAGCAAACTATGCTAAAGCTGTATTAGCAATGGAACCATTGCGTCTATCGGCATACGATGAAATCAAAAAAATCGTTGGTTCTGTACCTGGTATTGTTTGTAATCAACAACAAAGTCTCAGAGGTCTTCCTAAAAATGCCCAGGGAATTGCAGCTAATTACTGTAATCAATCAAAAAAAATTGTTGAAAGCAACGACTTAACTATTTCCCGTTTCAACAGCCTTACTGTTCAAATTCAATCTGATTCTGATTTACAAAAGAAAGTTCAAAATGAACTGATTCGGCTACAAAGAAAATCTCGCTAAGGAGTAGTTAAGTTTATCAGGCTAAACAGTAGGTTAGCTGAGGGATGAAGGTCATTTATCTTAATCCCGTTTTTACGCAACCTAGGCAAGCGGTTAGTTTCAGTCTTTCTTGTACTACCAACTATCGCTACCTTAATGATATTGTTTAAACAATAATTATAATTGTACATAATTTTTGGGCTAGAAAATATTTTGTGCCAGATAGAGATTATATAAATAAATCAACTATTTTTTAGGAGATAAATCCCCTAAAAAAATAGTATTTTTTCTATAATCTCAACACAAACTAACACGCAATTTATCAGCTATAGGTGCATAGCCCCAATTTGCAACCTGTTTGGTAAAAACTCATTATATTCAACCATCAAAGGTATTAACTTGAGGCTACCAAAAATTAATATGTAGAACCGCATATTTGTTCAAGGTTGGGCGCACCTACGTTTTTTTGCCTACAAAGTAAAACTTGGGCTGAACGCTGTTGAGAGTAGAGTTGATGAGCAAACCAGCCTAGAGGACAACCAGCGATTATACCGATAATACCCCCAATAATTAAACTTCTGAATAAATCTGTTCTTTTGATAGAACTTTCTCTAGTTTCAACTTGCATCGCTAATAACCAACTGATAACTTCTTATAAAGAAAGCAAATATAAACACTGGGTTACTTCTCTCTAGATACTTATCCTTTAATTTAAGTGCCTACTCTAAAGAGGTATATCTGGAGGCAGCGAGCAAAATTAATTGCATTGGACTGTTTTCAACTTAGATCACCCAAAATGACAAACAAATCTTTTAATAAAAAACAGCAATTTTTTGACATTTGGGCATCGAGATATGACTTAATTTTTACATCAGTTTTTTACCAAGCTATTCACAAACGGTTGCTTGAATATGTCCAGTTGCCCGATTATCCTAATATCCTTGATCTCGGCTGTGGTACTGGTAAACTACTTGATCGCCTTGCTACCCACTTTCCACAACTAAGCGGTACAGGACTTGATTTCTCGGCTGAAATGCTTAGTCAAGCCAGACAAAATAACCGCCATCACCCCCGACTAATTTATCTACAAGGTGATGTTGAAGCACTTCCCTTTGTTGATGGTCAGTTTGATGCCGTTTTTAATACTCTCAGCTTTATACACTATCCCAATCCAGAAAAAGTTTTTTCAGAGGTTAGTCGAGTTTTACAACCTGGTGGAAAGTTCTATTTAGTAGATCCGATTATTAAAATAAAAGCTGATACTCAGCAAGTACCATTTTCCCCAGGTGGGATTAAGTTTTACAGTCCAGAAATTCGGGAAAATTTTGGTAGACAAGCAGGACTTAGTTGTGAAGGGCATTACTATCTGCTGGGTTGGATTTTACTGACAATTTTTAGTTGTCCAAAATTAACACCATTAGGACTTACGCACTGAAAGCCTAAAACCTAGATCCCCCTAGCAGGGTTTAAAAATTCAAAATCCCCCTTTTTAAGGGGGATCTCTGCGTAAGTTCTGTTTTAGTTAAAAAGGTCGTGAGATAAATTAGTTGCCGACTCCTCCCCGTCAACCGAGAAAAAAGTCAGTTTCTATTTACACCTACTAATCAAAATCCGAAATCGAACAGCGATTCATTTTGCTCAAAGTTGTCAGTTTCGGCGATTTTCTCAGCAACTTCTAGAACTGGCTGGAAGCTACTACCATTTTCTTTTACTTGCTGTTCGAGATCTTCAACAAAGCGAAAAACTTCTGCAAGACTTCGGTTAATCATCTCGGTGCG
This sequence comes from Crinalium epipsammum PCC 9333, assembly GCF_000317495.1. GTDB lineage: Bacteria > Cyanobacteriota > Cyanobacteriia > Cyanobacteriales > PCC-9333 > Crinalium > Crinalium epipsammum. The sequence goes on along the minus strand of NC_019753.1, from coordinate 2,774,663 downwards.
ATCGCCATTGATGCTTTCTTCAATTTCCATGCTGTAACCTTACGGTTTGAGTACAACTTTGATGCAGTTCTCTTTTTTATCCCTAAAAATCTTGTAACCGTGCGGTGCTTGGTCTAAAGGTAGCTTATGAGTGATCACAAACGAGGGATCAATTTCACCATTTTGGACTCGTTCCAATAACGGGCGCAAATATTTATGAACGTGGGTTTGTCCCATTTTGAAGGTTAAACCTTTATTAAATGCTGCACCCATTGGAATTTTGTCGAGGAAGCCACCGTAAACACCTGCTACAGATACATGACCGCCTTTGCGACAAGCGACAATAAGTTGTCTAAGTGCGGTTGGTCGGTCTGTTTCTAAACGAACTGCTTGCTTCACTTGGTCGTAGAGTGAATCCGCCCCTGTTCCGTGTGCTTCGAGTCCTACAGCATCAATAACTGAATCTGGGCCACGTCCTCCAGTCATTTCTTTAACAGCTTCACCAGCATCAACTTCTTCATAGTTAATTACTTCTGCGTTGCATTGCTCCTTCGCCATCTGCAAACGTTCAGGAACGCGGTCAATAGCGATTACCCTTTCTGCGCCTAACATATATGCACTTTTAATCGCAAACTGTCCAACTGGGCCACAACCCCAAACTGCTACTACGTCTCCTGGTTTAATATTGCAGTTTTCGGCTGCCATATATCCAGTTGGGAAAATATCTGTCAGAAATAGAACTTGATCGTCGGTTAATCCATCAGGAATTTTTAGTAAACCGACATCAGCAAATGGTACTCGCGCATACTCTGCTTGACCACCTGCGTAACCGCCGAATAAGTGGGAATAGCCAAATAATCCCGATGGTGAATGACCGTACATCGGTTCAATCATCCAAGCGTTGGGGTTAGAGTTATCGCACAGTGACCATAAATCTTGTTGGCAGAAGTAACAATTCCCACAGGCGATAGTGAAAGGAACAACGACGCGATCGCCTTTTTTGACATTCTTAACTCCACTACCAATTTCGACCACTTCCCCCATAAATTCGTGACCAAGAATGTCACCCGACTGCATACTAGGAATGAAGCCGTTATAAATATGCAAATCTGAGCCACAAATCGCCGTCGAGGTAATTTTAATAATGGCATCACGGGGATTAAGGATTTTGGGGTCGGGTACTGTATCCACCCGAACATCATTTGATCCATGCCAACAAAGTGCTTTCATTTCGATAATCTCCTTGAATAAAGTAATTAGCGATTAGTAACTGAACAATTCAATTATCAATCTTTAGATTCTTCTCCATAACAAAAATTATGGATTAAATCTTGTTCGATTCAATTTCTCAACACAAATTTTGGGGTAAATTGATAAGGTTTTATTAATTCCAGCTACAGTTTAATGCTGATTTTTTTGTGGTTTTCCGGTTACTAAATTTGTTAAATCTTTAGCTTTTTCAGAAATAGGTTTATCAACATTTAGCTGATCTCTGGCTTGATCAATCTTTTTTTCAATCTGATATTGAGCATTATCACCCAGATATTCGCCTGAGCTATTCTCTGTATGACGTTTGATATTATCAGCAGTTAGTTGTAGTTGTAGAGAATAATCCGGTACTTTTTGGGAATCTTCAGCTAATGCTAGTAGATGATTGTTAAAGGTAAAAGCATTAACTACCAATAGAGTAATTGCAGCAAGAAAAACGCTCAAAATTTGGCGCAATCTCATATTTTCGATTAAATATTTTTTCGACTTCATGCACTCCTCAACTGGTAAAATTAGCATCAAAATTACTTACTTCTGCCAGAAGGTTGACCTTCTGTAGTGGCAAGTTCACCCGCTTCCATTAATTGCTTAAAGCGACGCAAATCATCTCCCGCTTGCTGTTCAGGTTCTTCGCCAAAAAGTTTAGCAATAGTAGCTGCAACAACGCCTCCTGGGAGGCTGTATTCGATCACAACTTTTACTTCCGTACCACGTCCACCAGGGGCAGGTGTAAAGCGTACAAAGCCAGAGTTATCAACATCTGCACCTTCAACTGAAGCCCAAGCAATTAATTTGTTTTCTTCATCGCGAATAATATCTGCATCCCACTCGACACTTGCTCCCAGTGGTGCATTAGCTATCCAGTGCGATCGCGTTTCATTAAATACCTTCACGGATTTAAGATGCTTCATAAAGTTTGGCAAATTTTCAAAATTATGCCAAAAATGATATAATTCTGCTGCTGATTTATTAATTGTTACTGTCTTTTCAACTTTCATATTTTGATTCATTCCTGCTTGCTCTGTTACACTTTTTTGGGCAGTTGCACCGTGATAAACTAAACCACCTCCGGCGATCGCCATCAGCGCACCCCTCAAAGAGCCTTGTCTTAAACCAGTAAGTACAAGTGCGCCACCCCCGATCAGTGATGCCCAGCGTTCAGCATCACCCTGATTTTGTTCATTCGGTTGTTTTCCCTGAATTTCCATTTCTGGTTACCCCCCATAACTTCCCAAAGTTAAACCCAGACAAAAAATCTTGTTAATTGTTAATTGCTACCTTACCCTCCTTATTTACACTCTTTCAGAGGAATTTTCCTTACCTCTGTCTTGAGTAGTGTTAATTAGAAATCTTCTTGGTTCTGGGTAATTCCTATAAACTTAAGCTCAAAATTTGTTATGCAGTCTTAAAAACGTTGTCCACGCCACAATTAAGCTATAAGTTTATGAATATCTTGTTTTCTCATCTAGCTTGAGATAGAATCTTTGCAAGAATTTTGTATCAGGTATTACAAAATTACGCAATTAAACTTTGGTAATGTATCCTTGGTTACAACGAATTGGGGCAACTATAAGTAGTAATACTTGTAAAGGTGTGAGGAGCAATGAAAAAATATTTGGGAAAACTATTGCTGATTAATTCAGCAATGTTATTAGCTTATTCATTTGGCTTAAAACCTGCTGTGGCTGAATCTAGCCAGCCTTCAGCAACAAGTGTTAATCAAAATAATTTAAATTTGCCAAGTCGGAGTGATACGGAGTCTACGCCGAAAGCCGTATTAGATATAGCTTTAAACAATCAAGACTTAAAGCTTAGTGAGCAAACTTCAGCCTTAAAAGTAGAAATTGAAGCTAATCAAAATCTAGGACAACTACAACAAGTAGCTCAAGCTAACCCCGCTATACAACAGACAGATCCTGTTAACAGCAACAATTTAGAACAAATCCAACGCTATAGCAACGATCAACAAGACAATCTAGGTCAAGTCACCAACGTTTCCCAATTTCGAGATGTGCAACCTTCTGACTGGGCTTATGAAGCACTTTCTCGCGTTGTACAAACTTACGGATGTTTGCAAGGATATCCCGATGGCACATATCGCGGCAACCGTGCCTTATCACGCTATGAATTTGCTGCTGGTTTAAATGCTTGTCTGAGACAAATTGAAGCTTTAATTGCGAGAACTCCACCAGGTACAACTGGTGGTCCTGCCCCAAGCGATTTACAAGCACTGCAACGGCTACGTGAAGAATTTAGTACAGAACTAGCAACTTTAGGTACACGGGTAAATAATCTAGAAGGTCGGACAGCTTTTATAGAACAACGTCAGTTTTCTACTACTACTAAATTAGTCGGTGAGGCAGTTTTTGCTCTTACTGATGGCTTAGGAAAAAACAACAACGTTGAAACCGTATTACAAGATCGTGTACGTATAGACTTTCAAACCAGCTTTACTGGTAAGGATGTATTACATACCCGTTTGGCAGCTAGCAATGCTAATCAAACAATGGTACCAGATATCGACATAGCTGGTGTACCAGGCGGTACGGGTGAAGGTACGCAAACTTTCAATCTAACTGGCGGTAGTGCTGGCAACAATATTATTCTTGACTGGTTAGCATACTACTTACCACTAGGAAATAAGTTTCAGGCTTATGTAGTCGCTTATGGCGGTATACATAGTGATTACGTTCTTTCAACAGCTAACCCTTACTTAGAGGACTTCACTGGAGCTAATGGCGCACTTTCTCATTTTGCTGAAGAAAATCCCATCTTTTCCATTGGTGGTGGCGCAGGTGCAGGACTCAGCTACAAACTTAGTAATGCTTTAGGAATAAGTGTAGGTTATTTGGCTGGTGGTAATTCTAATGCAGCTATTCCTACTCAAGGTAATGGCTTATTTGATGGTGACTATGCTGCTTTAGCGCAACTTAACTTGAATCCTGGGGGTAGGTTTCAGCTAGGCTTAACATACGTCAACAGCTATCATACCCTTGGAGGCCCAATCTTTAACCTTGGAGGTCCTTCTGGTCAAGGTAGGATAAGCGGTGGCACGACTGGTACGGTTTTTGCAAATAACCCAGGTACACTACTTGGTGTTGCTGACAACCCAGTACAAGCAAATTCTTACGGTGTAGAAGCTTCATTTCAACTTAGCCCCAGATTAGCAATTAATAGTTGGTTTAGTTACACCAAAGCAGATATCCTTTCTGTTGATAAAGCTGAGATTTGGAATTACGCTGTCGCTTTAGCTTTTCCTGATTTGGGTAAGAAGGGAAATCTTGGAGGTATTATCGTCGGTGCGGAACCTTATTTAGGAGGTTTCTCAAATAGCCCTGCACCAACTAATGATATTCCTTTGCATATTGAGGGTTTCTACAGATACCAATTGACTGATAATGTGTCAATTACCCCTGGTGTGATTGTGCTGACGGCTCTTAATCAAAATCAAGCTAGCGATGATGTAATTATTGGTACTCTCAGAACCACATTCCGCTTCTAGATCTTTGTGTCTTAGTGGATTAGAAATATCCAGAAATTAAAGGTGTGTTAACTACAAGATTTGTAGAGATGTATGCAACGTCTCTACATTCTTTTTTAGAGATGTCTATTTGTGGTCAAATAGAGATTATCACCACGAAGACACAAAGATTTTATTAACTGATGATACACCAAGCGATTAAAGCGATTTTAGATAAAATTTCTGAAGGTAATAGCGATCCAGATGCTATGTTTTCCGAATTAATGCCTGCTGTGGCTGAGGCATTAAAATGCGATCGCACTTTCCTTTATTTACGTTATCCTGACACACGCATGGGTAAAGTGCCTTTCTGCTGGTGCCGCAGTGCTGATATTCCGACTGTACTTGATGTTGATTGGAAAGAAGAACCCTCATCTTTACCTGATGAAGATCCTATGTTTGCGGCTGCTTTGCGTACTGCACCATCTATATTTGTTGAAGATGTGCAAACAGCTACTCCAGATGTACTAAATAAAGATTTTGAGCAGAAAAATTTTGGACACAGAGCATTAATTCACGCTCATATCTGCCACGATGGTCAACTATGGGGAGTTCTGCAACCATCTATGTTTGGCAAACCGAGAGTGTGGACTGATGAGGAACGCTCTTTGATTGCCACAATTGTCGAAAAAATTACACCCCTCGCTGTTTCTTATGTTAAAGAAGCAATGAGCGGTTAGCTATTAACGGTTAATAGTAGTTAGGTTGTTATTTTTTACTGGGATCTGAAAATTTATAAGTCCTAGCTATTAATTTTTCAAATTAGTAACTGCTAACTCGTCACTGCTAATATTTGCTTTTTCCTTTGTAAGTTGTTCGTTAATCCAATTAATTTCACCTTGTAGTACTTGCATGGCATATTTCCATGCTGACTTTTTATATGTATCTGTGGGAATAATTTCCGGTTCAGGAGTTTCTAAACGCAGCTTAGAAACCATTAAACGATGTTCCAGCACCTTGATACGTTCTGCTGGCTGTAAATACTTAAAAAAGACAAACTTAATTAAGAAGCGAGAACGGCTGTTTACCCAACTTTCTTGGGGATGAGCGAGCATTTTTTCTCGCCAGCGATCGCGCCCCTGATCGGTAATAGTATAAATCTTACGATTTGAACCAGCTTCCCCTTCCTCCTCTCCTAGCGTCGCAATTTCACCGCCTTCTTCTAACCGCTTTAATAAAGGGTAAATTGAGCCATAGTTGGCGCTGATACAGCCACTCATAAATATTTCTAGCTGCTGCTTCAAGCGATAGCCGTGTAAAGGTTCCTGTAGCAGTAAGCCTAATGTAGCAAGTTCTAACATTTATATCAAACCGATATAATAAGGAGATATATTAATTACAGATATCTAATTTTAACCTGATTTTTATATTTGGCTGGATTGGCTATGGTTTTGGTGCGATCGCCCTACTCAGCCTTTCTTAACTAAATAATCCGAAGCGTTAAAATTGCTCTACCGAGGGAGAGATCACTGTGACTTACAAATACGTTTCAGATGAACCAACAGATGAGAGGACAGAAACGCTAATTACTCCCTCGGAGATACCAGACGAGTTTGAGTTAGATGAATTTGACAGCGTTGTAGACGACAAACCTAAATCTGGATGGTTTGCGGGAAAACGAGGCGTATTTGTAGGTATGGTGCTTGGTATAGTTTTGGCGATCATTGGTACGCGCTTACTAGCACCTAAATCTGCTGCTCCTGTTGCTAAAACTACTACGACAACAAAAACAGCCGCGCAAATGAGCGTAACTTTAGCGCCAGTTGCGGTTACTTCGGTAGCTCGTACCTTAGAAGCCACAGGAACTGTTGCAGCTTATGATATGTTGCCAGTTTTACCGCAGACTTCAGGCTTACAAATTAAGCAAGTTTTAGCAGATGAAGGTAGCACTGTCAGGGTAGGACAGATATTAGCAGTATTAGACAATTCTGTACTACAAAGCCAATTAAGTGATGCTGTAGCTAAGTTGGAAGCTGCCCAAGCTGGTGTGCAACAAAAGCGAGCAGCTTTGGCACAAGCACAAGCTGCTGTAGAGCAAGCTAGAGCAGGTGTGCGACAAGCACAAGCAACTGTAGCGCAAAATCAAGCTAACTTAGTGCAAGCTCAAAAAAGTCTCAAGCGGTATCAACAACTAGCGGATCAAGGGGCAATTCCTACTCAAGAGTTAGAGACGCGAAGTACTACGGTAGCAACTGCTGCTGAAGCAGTGAGGGCGGCTCAAGCTAATGTTAGTAATGCCCAAGCTAGTATTAGTAGCGCCCAAGCTAATGTTAGTAGCGCAGAAGCTAATATTAATAGTGCGATCGCCGAAGTTCGCGGCAGTCAGGCACGGCTACAGCAGATTCAAACTCAGTTAGGACAAACTCAAGTACTTGCTCCGGCTAGTGGTGCGATCGCCGAAAGATTTGCCCGTGTAGGCGATATTAGTTCCGCAAATCAAAAGCTATTTACAATTATTCGTAACAGTTATTTAGAACTACAAGCAAAAGTTCCAGAAGTACAACTTAAAGAAATTTCTATCGGCGCACCTGTGATAGTCAACAGTAATTCTGATAGTCGTATTCGGCTACAAGGCAAAGTGCGAGAAATTGCCCCAATAGTTGATCAGCAGACTCGTCAAGGTACAGTCAAAATTGATTTACCTGCTAGTCCATTGTTAAGAGCAGGAATGTTTTTGCAAGCTGGGATTACTGTAGAGCAAAGTCAAGGGTTAACAGTTCCAGCAAAAGCTGTTTTACCTCAAGAAAATGGTAAAGCAATTGTATATGTTTTAGAAGGTGAGAATACAGCCCGCGCTCGACCTGTAGAAATTGGTGCAACTATGGGAGGCGGAGATTTATCCACTGCAAAAATTGAAATCAAGAGCGGTTTAAAACAAGGCGATCGCGTAATTGTCGCTGGCGCTGGTTATCTCAAAGATGGTGACAAAGTACAAGCAGTAACAATTAACAACTAACAGCTAATATCCTCCCCTGCCCCTCTGCCCCTCTGCCTCCCCCCTCCCCTTTATGTCATTCAATCTTTCAGCTTGGTCAATTAAGAAACCAGTTCCAACATTAGTTTTATTTCTGGTATTGGCTTTATTAGGTTGGATATCATTTACCCAATTGGGAATTGATACTAATCCTAATATTGATGTGCCGACGGTTAGTATTACTGCAATACAACCAGGCGCGGGTCCAGCAGAACTAGAATCAGAAGTAACTAAAAAGATAGAAGATGCAGTTGCGGGGCTAGGCAACATTGATACAATCATTTCAACTGTTAAAGATGGAAATTCTACAACAGTAGTAAACTTTGTAATTGGTACGGACACAGACCGCGCTACTAATGATATCCGTAATGCCGTTGCTCAAATTCGTCAAAATTTACCACAAGACCTAAACGACCCCATTGTTCAGCGTTTAGATTTTGCTGGTGGAGCAATTATGACCTATGCGGTGGTATCTGAACAACAGTCTGTAGAAGATTTGAGTAATCTTGTCGATCAAGATATTAGCCGTGCTTTATTAGCTGTTAGAGGCGTTGCTCAAATTAAACGGGTTGGTGGTGTTGATCGCGAGATTCGCATTAACCTCGCTCCAGAACGGTTACAAAGTCTGGGCATTACTGCTACTCAAGTAAACGAGCAAATTCGTACTTTTAATGCTAATTTACCTGGTGGACGGGCAGAAGTTGGGGGTAGTGAGCAAAGTATTCGTACCCTTGGTAGTGCTACCACTGTTGAGGCTTTGAAAAATTACCAAATAACTCTACCTAATGGTAGTTTTGTGGCTTTATCTAGTTTGGGTGAAGTAAGCGATCGCTTTGGTGATGTCAGGCAATCAGCTTTACTGAATAATAAACCCGTAGTCGCTTTTCAAGTATTACGAAGTACAGGTAGTACCTTAGTAACTGTAGAAGAAGGGGTTCGCTCCTCAGTTGCGGAATTACACAAAAAATTACCAACTGATGTCAAAATTGAGTTAATTTTTACTCGTGCTGATTTTATCCGCGAATCTTATGAAAGCACGATTGATGATTTGATTGTTGCTTCTGTGTTGGCAGTGGTAACAATTTTAATCTTTTTACGTGATTGGCGCTCTACCCTGATTACTGCGGTAGCATTACCTTTATCAATGCTGCCTACGTTTTGGATACAGAAAAGCTTGGGCTACACACTCAATAATATGACCTTGCTAGGGTTAGCCCTGGCTATTGGAAATTTAGTTGATGACTCGGTTGTAGAAGTTGAAAATATGCAACGGCACATGGCAATGGGCAAAACCCCTCGCCAAGCCGCTTTTGATTCTTCGGCGGAAGTAGGTTTAGCAGTTTTAGCTAGTGCGGCGACAATTATAGCTGTGTTTCTCCCCGTTGCTTTTATGGGTGGGATTCCAGGTCAGTTTTTTCAACCTTTTGGGATGACAGTTGCAATTTCGACCTTCTTTTCCACCTTAGTAGCGCGGACAATTACGCCAATGATGGGAGCTTATTTACTGAAAGCTCCCAAGCCGAGTGATGCCAAGTCTAAATCTAAAGGGGGTTTTAGACCTTATTTTCAATTGTTGAAGTGGGCATTGCGGCATAGATTGACAACAATGGCGATCGCAGTTGCTTTCTTTATGGCAAGCTTGACGCTAGTTCCCTTAATTCCCAAAGGTTTCGTTGATAGTAGTGATATCAGTTTATCCACAGTATTAGTTGAACTTCCACCTGGTTCTACCCTCAACGACACCACTCAAGTTGCCCAACAAGCTACAGCAGTATTGCAACAAAGTCCTGCTGTCAATAGCGTCTTAGCTGCAATTGATGTAAATACGGCAACACTAACTATTCAACTTAAAGCAAAAGAAGAACGTCCGAATTTATCTCAGTCTGAGTTTGAGAAACAAAGCCGTCAACCTCTTGCCAAAATTCCTGGGGCGAGAATTAGTTTCCAATCTCAAGGCGGGGGTGGCGCTTCCAAGGATGTATCAATTGTTTTAAAAAGTGAAAATCCTGAAGCGTTAAACCAAGCTGCTTTAGCTTTAGAAAAGCAAATGCGAGAACTACCGATGTTGGTAGAAGTTAGCTCAAGTGCTAGTTTAGTTAAACCAGAAATTTTAATTATCCCCGATCCGATTAGAGCCGCAGATTTAGGAGTAACAGTACAAGCGATCGCCCGGACAGCATCTTTAGCTACTATTGGTGACAATGAATCCAACTTAGCTAAATTTAATCTGAGCGATCGTCAAATTCCCATTAGAGTACAAATCAATCCCCAAGAGCGTTTAGATATCGACACAATAAAAAATCTGCAAGTCCCAGGTCAAAATAACTCCCTGGTTCCCCTATCAGCAGTAGCAGATATTCGCTTTGGTAATGGTCCCGCTCAAATTAATCGCTATAATCGCGCTCGTCAAGTTTCCGTACAAGGTAACTTACAAGGTGCTTCTTTGGGAGAAGCTATGGAAACTGTCAAGGCGCTACCTGCAATGAATCCTTTACCCGCAGGAGTAGTAGAGGAATCGGCAGGAGATGCCAAGATTATGCAAGAAATCTTTGGTCGTTTTGGTGGTGCTTTAGCCTTAGCACTCACTTGTATCTATGCCATCTTAGTGTTGTTGTATAACAACTTTCTACATCCAATTACCATCATGGCAGCTTTGCCATTTTGCTTAGGTGGTGCATTATTAGGTTTAATGATTTCTCAAAAATCTTTAGGGATATATGCCTTAATTGGTATTGTCCTACTGATGGGCATTGTGACCAAAAACTCGATTTTGCTAGTAGACTATACATTAATCTTCCAACAAGAAGGAAAACCACAATTTCATTCCGTAATGGCGGCTGGGTTATCACGTCTGCGACCAATTTTAATGACTTCCCTAGCGAGTATTGCGGGTACGCTACCACTAGCATTAGGAATAGGTGCAGGTGCAGAAGTGCGTAGCCCGATGGGAGTAGCGATTTTGGGTGGTTTTACTACTTCTACTTTGTTGACATTGTTAGTAGTGCCTGTACTGTTTACATACATCGACGATCTACAGAACTGGATTTTGCATTTGCTACAGCATGGATTTACCAAGAAACCCAAACGCAAATTAGTTAAGGACGAACTTTAAAAGCAATTAATCATCAGTTTCATTTCAATACTTAGGCATAAATATTGGTAGGTTGGGTTGCAACCCAACCTACTCATTTAAAATTTCTGAATTTGAAGTTAAGTAAGATAACGCGCAAATAAACTTGTACTTTTTTATTTCTATACAGAAGAAAAGTTATCAAACACTCTTACTTTCTCTCCTCCCTCCCTCCCTCCCTCCCTCCCTCCTCTCCCCCCCCCCCTATTCTTCGGTGAGGTCTAATGTTTGATATACTTTAATAATTTATTTTTTTGCTCCAACGACAAAAGCGACATACCCCCGAAATGCTTCTTGGATTAGATCTAACTAGAGGTATTAACTAAAAGCACGACAATTAGTAGAGTAAATAAAGCAATTAACAAACTTCTGATGATAATCTTTCGCGGGGATGAGGTAATTTAAGCAATTTAAAGAAAAAATAATACCTAAGACACTTGTTGTTATAAAAGTTAAAATTCTGCTACTTTGTGGTTAATCAACCGTTTATATGAATCATTCGCTTGGAAATTTATCTAATAAAACTGACCACATTCTGGTTGTTGATGATTCGCCGGATAACTTGTTCCTAGTTCAAACAATTTTGGAAGAAGAGGGATATCACATCACACTGGCTGAAGATGGTCGCACTGCGCTCAACTCTATAGAACAGTCATCACCGGATTTAGTGTTATTAGACGTGATGATGCCAGGGATGGATGGATATGAAGTGACTCAACGTATCCGCAAGAATCAGCAGTTGCCATTTATTCCAATATTATTGATTACTGCTTACGACCAACCCAGCGTAGTTCAAGGACTAGATACGGGTGCAGATGACTTTATCCGCAAACCTGTAGAAGTGGATGAATTGTTGGCGCGAGTGCGATCGCTACTACGACTAAAACATAGCGTAGACGAGCGCGATCAAATTGCCCGCCAGAGGGAAGATTTTGTATCTAGGCTTACCCATGATTTGCGTACCCCTTTGGTAGCAGCAGATCGGATGTTGTCGCTGTTCCAGCAGGGAGCATTAGGAGAACAATCTCCACCAATGGCAGAAGCGATTTCTACGATGGCTCGTAGTAACCGCAACTTGTTAGCAATGGTAAATACTTTGCTGGAAGTTTACCGCTATGAAGCAGGTCGTAAAAGTTTGATATTTTCACCTGTTGATTTGCGAGAACTACTTAAGGAAGTTGTCCAAGAACTATCTCCTTTGGCAGATGAAAAAACTCTCGCTCTCAAGCTTAACCTTGAGGGACAAGCTTCAGGAAAAGTAGTAGGCGATCGCTTAGAATTGCATCGAGTTTTTACCAACTTAATTGGCAATGCCATCAAGTTTACAGAAGCAGGATCGATAGAGGTAAACTTGAAGCCCGATAGTTCCTGGGTAGTAGTTGAAGTAAAAGATACTGGTCCAGGCATTACCCCAGAAGATCAATCAATGCTATTTGAACGGTTCCGCCCTGGAAGCCACAAACGTTCGGGTAGCGGTTTAGGACTACATTTATCTCGCCGGATTGTAGAAGCTCATCAAGGTAAAATTGAGGTTCGGTCTGCTTTAGGTCAAGGTAGCAGTTTCATTGTCTATTTAGCTGCCCAATAGATTAAAACATAGAGCTTACGCAGAGGAACCAGAGGGGCAGAGGAGGCAGGGGGAGAGAGCAAAATAAAAGGTTCTTAATTGAACATTTGCAAACTACTTCCGCACATCCTCCCAAATTTTAGATTTTAGATTTGGGATGTTACATTAAATAAGCTCTCAATCTAAAATCTAAAATAGTATCTAGCATCCTAAGTATGTTAACCCAACAAAGCTACAATACAATTCTCACCGAGCAACGTCATTTCTTTGCAAGCGGAAAGACTAAAGATGTTGCTTTTAGAATTGAGCAATTAAAGCTTTTAAAAAAAGTAATAACAGAACAAGAAATTAATATTCAAAATGCTTTAAAAGATGATTTAAATAAATCAGAATTTGAAAGTTATCTTAGTGAAATTGGTCTTTGCTTAGAAGAAATTAATTATGCGATCAAACATATTAAATCATGGGCAAAACCTCAAAAAGTTAATACACCCCTAACTCAGTTTCTGGCTTCATCTCAAATTTATTCTGAACCGTTGGGAATAGTATTAATTATTGGTGCTTGGAACTATCCCTTCCAACTAATGATTTTACCACTTGTGGGTGCGATCGCGGCTGGCAATTGTGCTATTTTGAAGCCTTCAGAATTAGCAGTTAATACATCTGAGGTTCTTTCTAATATTATTAATCAAACCTTTGCGTCAAACTTTATCCATGTAATTGAAGGAGGCAAAGAAACTACTCAACAATTATTATCAGAAAAATTTGATCATATATTTTTTACTGGTAGCACTGAAGTCGGCAAAATAGTGATGGCTGAAGCCGCCAAGCAATTAACACCAGTAACATTAGAACTTGGCGGCAAAACACCTTGTATCGTTGATGCTAATACTCATATTGAGTATACAGCTAGAAGAATTGTTTGGGGCAAATTCCTTAATGCTGGACAAACTTGTATTGCTCCTGATTATTTATTAGTTGATAAAAAAGTTAAACAAGATTTATTAACCAACATTAAAAGTTGCATTCAAAACTTTTACGGCAATAACCCTGTTGAGAGTCCCGACTACGGCAGGATTATTAATGAAAAGCACTTTAACCGCCTGTGTAAATTGTTGAATACTGGTGAAATTATAATTGGCGGAGAAAATAATCTATCTGACCGCTATATTGCACCCACTGTTATTGATCGGGTTAGCTGGGAAGATGCAGTGATGAAAGAAGAAATATTTGGTCCGATTTTGCCAGTTATAGAATATAACGATTTAAGTGAAGCGATCGCACTCGTCAACTCCCAGCCTAAACCTTTAGCTTTATACTTTTTTTCAAATAATCAACAAAAACAACAGCAAATTTTACGAAATACCTCCTCTGGAGGTGTAAGTATTAATGATACTGTGATGCACACTGGCGTTCCAGACTTACCATTTGGAGGGGTAGGCGCAAGTGGCATGGGTAGTTATCATGGGAAAGCTAGTTTTGATACTTTTTCCCATAAAAAAAGCATTCTCAACAAATCCTTTTTAGTTGATTTGAAGGTGAGATATGCTCCTTACAAAGAAAAGCTTAAATTAGTCAAGCAGTTAATGAAAAGTTAACTAATAACTGTAACGTTCTTCTGCCCAAGGTTCCCCCCGCCGATGATAACCGTTACGTTCCCAAAAGCCTGATTCCTCGCGATCAAGAAACTCTAAGCCATTAATCCACTTAGCACTTTTCCAGGCATACAGATGGGGTACTACTAGCCGCAGAGGACCGCCGTGTTCTGCGGGAAGCGGTTCCCCAAACAGCGTGTGAGCAAAAAAGTTTTCTTCCCGTAAAAAATCTTCTATGGGAAGATTGGTGGTGTATCCGCCATAGCAATGTTCCATCACATGAACAGCTTCGGGGTCGAGTTCCACCAAGCGCATCAAGTCTGTTACCTTAACACCTGTCCACTGGACATCCAGTTTTGACCAGCGCGTAACACAGTGGAAATCGGCAGTGAATTGACTTTGAGGCAGAGCCATAAACTCTGCCCAGGTAAAAGTCTTTTCTTTTGCCTTACCCCACACTCGAAATTGCCAGTTATCAGCGCTGACGCTGGGACTTTGCCCATAAGTCAGCACTGGGAATCCTTTCGTCAGGTATTGACCGGGTGGTACACGATCATCCTGATCTGCATCAGGTTTCTTGAAAAATTTCCCTAGCATGAGTTTAGCCGTGATTAGTAAATCAAAGAACTAATAGGGCAATTAACTAGACACCAATAAGGTGTTTTTAGCTTTCTTCTTCTTCTTCCTCAGTGGAAGGATAAACAAAGCTCTTAGCACGTCCAGTTAATATAGATTTACCTAGAGACAAAGCTTTTTGAGCTTCGACTGCTGCCTTATGCTTCCAGGTAGCTTTGCGCTTATCGCGTTTAGATTTTGAGGTTTTCTTCTTAGGAACTGCCATAGTAGTAGCTTCTGCAATTTTTTCAGCTTTATTATTCTAGGCGATCGCAGATGCAAAAAATATTGTTTGAAGGCTAAGGATTGAGGATTAGGTCAAATTGATAATTTATTAAGCATCTCCTTTTATGCGAATGTAGAGCCGTTGCATACAAAGTCTCTACAACGGTTATAGTTAACGCACCCTTAATTTCTGGAGATGTCTATTAATCAATATTTTTGATTATTGACAACTAGGTAAAGAAATTTCGTCTTTTTCACTCCCCCTGCTTCCTCTGCTTCCCCCTGCTTCTTTTATCTCTACCTTTGCTGCTGAGGAAGACGGGGGGAAGTTTGGATAGTTGTATTAGTTGCACCATTAGGAGCTACTGGCGAAGTTTGGATAGTTGTATTAGTTGCACCATTAGGAGCTACTGGCGAAGTTTGAGTAGTTGTATTAGTTACACCATTAGGAGCTACTGGCGAAGTTTGAGTAGTTGTATTAGTTGCACCATTAGGAGCTACTGAGCCATTAGTATTTGCTCCAGGTGTTTGATTATTGGGAACAACCCCAGGAGGTACTTGCTGAGTATTAGAGCCTGATGGGGGAAATGAAGTGTTGTTTTGTGTATCAGGAACATTAGGATATCCTAATGGTGAGTTAGGTATCGCTGCTGGCGCTGTCATGGTCTGTGCCGGAAGGGTTGAAGTTGATTGAGTAGCAGTAGTGAAGCTATTTTTAAGACCAAGTAAAGTTTGGGCGTTGGGAAAATAAGTTGCCCACATCTGCGGATTAGGGCTACGTTTCCACCCCTGACGATTAACCTTCATAGACACAATTGGAGCTATAAAGCCTTGATTTTCTCCTATCACTGTTAGATTTACATTTGTGACTGATTTGTTTTTGTCAAAGCTACGTTGTATAAATGTCTTAGCCATCGCTTGAGAGCGACGTATCATCGTTTCAAAAGATTCGCCAGCATTACGAGGTACCGAAACTTGTAATTGAACAAGATTAGGTTGATTAGGTGAAGAGGTAGTAGCTACACCTGGCTTAATAGCTTGGGCTATGAGTGGATTTGCCAAGGCGCGTGTGATAGTTGAACTGGCTACACTGCAACCCAAGATTGTAACTAAAGTTATCTTGACAAATGTTCTAGGATTAATTAATAAAAATTGAAAATTAACAACATAAGATTGCGACATACTATCACCTACTTGTGGAGCCACTGACATAAATTTTGGCTCCTATGCCCAAGATAACCTTCCTGATTAGGAAATTGGTTTAAATCAATCATTGTTCTGAAAAAATGGCTTGACTATTTTTGCAAGAAGTCTAATAACTAACCTGTGCTGCTATGCTTTAAATGCGGGTAAAAGCAGGATATAGACATATATAACGCCCTGAAATTCTCTTTATTTGTACCTAGCTGGGCATCGATCATGGCAAATCACGCTTGTATAGCCATTGGTATTAATCGCTATGAGTTTTTTCAACCTCTGCACTATGCAGAAGCGGATGCACAGGTAGTGCGCGAGTTTTTAGTGGAGTCAGCAGGTTGGGTAGCGGATCGATGTTTGTTGTTAAGCGATACTTCGACACCGATAGAGCAAAAGTTAACTTACCCTACTCGTGAAAATATCATGGGCTGGCTGTCGGAGTGGTGCCAAGACAATTTGCAACCAGGAGATTTCCTGTGGGTGTTTTTCAGTGGCTATGGTGTTAGTACAGGATCAGAAGATTACCTGATGCCTATTGATGGCAACCTTGCTGATATTGCTAGTACAGGAATATCAGTGCGATCGCTGTTACATTTTGTAAAACAGCAAGTAGGTCAAAATGCTTTGCTATTGCTGAATATAAACCGCAGCCAAGGTGTACAAGCAGGTGCTAAGGTTGGCGATCAAACACTTGCGGTGGCGCGTGAATTAGGCATTCCGACTTTTTTATCTTGCCAGGGCGATCAATTTTCCTACGAAGCAACAACTTTACGACAGGGATTATTTACTGTTGCACTTTTAGAAGCGTTACGTTATGACCCAGCGATAACTTTAGAAAGTTTAGATCAATACCTGCGCGATCGCACTCCTGAGTTAAGTAGACACCACTTGCGACCTATTCAAACACCTGTGAGTGTCTACAACAGCGAACTTAGCAAAATGCTAATTTTGCCTCAGTCGGACACGGCTGGGGATTTAACAGCAGACAATAAAGAAATACATATATTAACAACTGCATACGTTATTAATACTGATGCCGTAAATACTGAGGATACCGATCAACTAACGCCTACACAAGTCGTTATACCGGAAAATGTAATTTCATTAGCTGCAACAACTCCTTCAGCGCAGCCAGAAGTAGGGGCGCTGGTTCCTTACGCAAATAAAGAACCTCAGTTAGAAACACCTATTCCTTGGTGGCAGCAATTACTCTTGTGGGGTACAGGTACAACCCTGGTAATAGGTATGATTGCTGGGGTGATTTTGAGGGTTTTTCACGATCAGCAAATAGCCCAAACAGCAGGTAAAACCTCTAATTCAGCTTCGGTGGCAGGGGTGTCTGAGACATCATCTAACCCTAAAATAACGAAAATTGATGCCAACACAACTAATAAAGCATCAGCAAAGCGTCTACAGGCAAATAAAGCGATATTGGATAAAGCTAAACGCCTAATTAAAAGTAATCAAGCTTCTAGCTTTAGTAATGCGATCGCACAAGCCCAAAAAGTTGTACCAGGCGATCCTTTATATGAACAGGCAACAGCAAATACTAATCTTTGGAGTCGGAAAATTTTAGATTTAGCCTCTGCCCGCGCCCAACAGGGTAATTATGCTGGTGCGATCGCTGCTGCTCAATTGCTACAACCAAATCTGCCAGTGTATGCTGAATCTCAAAGTGCGATCGCTAGTTGGCAAATACTTGCACAGCAACAGAGAACTAATAAAATTATCTTGCAGGCTGCTAAGAAATTAATTGTTCCAGGGCAAGCTTCTTCTTATAATCGCGCGATTACTGCTGCTGGTCAAATTCCACCAAATCAACCAGTTTATTTACAGGCTCAAAAGTCAATTAAACAATGGAGCCAGCAAATTTATCTGATTGCTCAGTCTAGGGCATTAGAAGGAGAATTGCAAAGTGCCATTGCTACGGCGACTTTAGTTCCCCAAAATACACCCGTTTACTCAAAGGCTCAAAAAGCGATCGCTAAATGGCGGCAGAGGCAATGAGTTTGGATCTTCCGTTTTAAGTGTGTTTTTGAGGGCAGGGGGGCAGAGGCGCAGGGCGATATCAAGAAGTAAAAAGTGAGAAATAATCACTAATTAATAAAAATATAAATTGTTTTAGATTAAGTTCAATCTAAATATTAAAGTGATAATAATTCAGGCATGACAACTTAAATTATTATATAAAAATAGCAAAAATTAATATTATTTCTGGTGTTGATTATGCAATTTAATTTCGTGGCGGACACTCATTAAAATTTTGCCTAACTGATTTTGACCAGTTTTATCTGAACCACAACCCCAAAAGTAATCTTTGGGAGAATCTTCTACAATTATCTCATCTCCAGTAGCAAGAAGAACTGCTTGGATATCTAGATGAATTAAAAACTTTTGAAGGACAGCTTGCCGCATGATTTGAGGTTTTATCTGTTCCCAGTTCAATCGAGTTTTTTTGGTGCGATCGCGTCCTAATGATGCTGCTATCTCTGGAGTTTTAGCAACTCGAATCACTGAAATTAAATCTTGATTTTCTGTCCCTACAAACTTTTGGGATTGATAGTAATGCTCTACTGTAGACCAATCTTGACCATCTAAATAAATCGGATGGGGAGAAAAGTTTGAAAAACAGCCGTAAGGAGCATCAACTTTGTAAAAATAAATTGTCATATTAAAAACAGTTGGTTATCAGACCGAAAATTTCACCATCATCTAGGGAATACTTCTGCGAGTCTCCCCAATACTCACTTTTACCATGCCCTACTAAAATAAACATCTACGTTTATCTGGGGTTAAAAAATCTTTAAACGACTTTTCGGATAGACTCTAAGTAATTGTAGGTACGAAAATACTCTAACAATCTAGATCGTGGCACAGCATCAAGGATGATTGATAATCAGTAGTAAGCAATTGAACTACGAGTATGGCAACAGAAGAATTTGAGCAGACTAACTTCGGTTGGCAGCTACAGCAACTCCAGCAACAGCTAGGAGAATGGATAGAACTAGAATTTAGTAGACGCAATCTTCCAGACTGGTCTTTGCCTGACTGGTTAAAAAACTTATCTTTACCCTCTTGGCTACTTAAAGCAGTATTTTGGGGAATAGTCGCATTTCTAGTGATCTGGATTGGTTGGCAGTTGTGGCGCGTATGGGGTTCTTCCCTAACTGCTTTATCTGGGAAACTGCGGAACTTAGATCAACAAGCAACCACTAAAGTTAGCGAGTTAACAGTTTCAGAGTGGTTAAAGCGATCGCAAATATTCCAACGCCAAGGTAATTATGCTGAAGCTTGCCGATGCTTATATATGGCAATGTTACAGCAACTAAATGACAGTGATATTGTTCCTCACCAACCTAGTCGCACCGATGGGGAATATTTGCAATTAATCCAGAATTTGCCTCAATATCGCTCCTATGAAACTTTACTGACAACCCATCAAAAAGCGTGTTTTGGTAATACAGAAATCAGAGCAGTAGAATTTGAACAGTGTCAGCAGGCGTATCGAACAATTAGCGATTAGTTAAATTTAAAATGACCAAAAAGCGTTGGTTATGGATAAGTGCGATCGCACTGATTGCAATTATATTACTCACCTTATTTACTGCGCCCAATACTAGCAAGGTAAATAGCGGTTCCACCTATAGCCGGAGTCCTGATGGATATGGTGCTTGGTACGCTTTCATGGAAAAGCAAGGAACACCAGTTAAACGTTGGCAAAAACCATTTTCTGATTTAGCCGGAGTAGCTACAGAAGAAACTCCCTCGCTGATCAAGTACTCAGAATTCAAAATTGCTAATTCCATTACTCTGTTGCGTGTCTACAGCCAACTCAATGAAGATTCGCTAAACGACCAAGAACAAAAATGGGTAGAAAAAGGCAATACTTTGGTGATTTTGGGAGCTAAACAACCCGTAACAGAAGCACGTTTTATTACCTTTCAACAAAGTCCTGCGGGTGCAGTCAAAATTGATACGCGCCGACGATTACCAAAATTAGAACAGGGAGAACAACAATTAGGCGATCGCTTTGGGGCTATTGTTTGGCAACAAACATTAGGCAAAGGACAAGTAATTTTTGCCACCACGCCTTATTTAGCAGCTAATGCTTATCAAGAACAACCAGAAAATTATCAATTTCTAGCAAAATTAGTTACTCAATCAGATAATCAAATTTTGGTAGATGAATATATTCACGGTTATAAAGATCCAGAAGTTATAACGAAAGAAGACGGTGCAGATTTGATTAGCTATTTATCTAAAACGCCTTTATTTGCAGCCTTAGTTCAAGTAAGTATAATTCTTTTAGTTTTAGTTTGGGCTAATAACCAACGTTTGGGATCTCCCCTATCTTTAAAAGCACCAGTAGTTGACAATAGCGAAGCTTATATTCAAGCACTTGCTAGTGTATTGCAAAAAGCTGAAAGTAGCGAATTTATATTGGAAGCAGTAGGTAAGCAAGAGCAACTGCAATTGCAAAAAGCTTTAGGTTTAGGCTCAACTTTAGTAGATCATCAAACTTTAATATCGGCTTGGGTACAACAAACAAAGCGCCCACCAGCAGAACTTCAGCAAGTGCTAGAACTACAATCAACTAAACGTATAATTAATGAGAAACCATTATTAAATTGGTTAGGGAAATGGCAAAAAATTCGCTCTATTCACTAGCTAGACAGATTATATGCAGAATAAAGGAAGATAAGAAATTTATAGCCTTTTTCGTAGGGGCGAGTTGATAAGCAAATCAAATATTTACAGATATGTTGGTTAAACCCGCACCTAAACATAGTACTAACTGCTAACTGCTATATTGTTTTAGTTTTGCTTGTCACAAATATTGATTAATTTGAAAAAATTAGATTCTGTTCCCAATACTTTAATCAGATTTGCTGAGTAAATCATATTAGCATTCTCAAAACCTCTGACTGAAATAATTTGCCCCTCGTATGGCTCAAGGCGAATTTCTCGCGATTCTGGTGAGACGGCTTCAATAACTGAAATTCCTGTAAGTCGCATACCAATTTGATTTTTTTACTGCTTAATAACACTTCAAATTTCCCATTCTCAGTAATTCTGCCTGGGATAAATCTAGCATTAACAACCTTGCCAACTATACATTTTCTATCCTGTATGAAATTTTCGCTCTCAAGTGGGTCAGCAAAAGTATAATTAGCTGTTGCTAATAAACTGGCGTAACAGATAGTAATGATTACTACTACCTTAGTGAGGTTATTAGATTGACCAAAAATTTTGTACATAGTAAGATGCCAATTATGAATTTTAAGTACTTTACTAAAAACCAACCTTAATGAGTGAAATTAATTCTGTTATAAATCGCCTCGGTCAATCCCTTAATCGAGTAATAGTCGGTCAACCTGTATTAATTCAACAACTTCTAGTAGCACTACTTGCAGGTGGTCATGTAATTTTAGAGGGTGTACCTGGTACAGGAAAAACTTTATTAGTAAAAGTGTTAGCACAATTAGTGCAAGCAGAGTTCCGGCGAGTTCAGTTAACGCCAGATATTTTACCTTCTGATATTATTGGGACAAATATTTTTGATCTTAACACTCGTGGCTTTACCCTGAAGAAAGGTCCAGTTTTTACGGAAGTGTTACTAGCTGATGAAATAAATCGCACACCTCCTAAAACCCAGTCAGCTTTATTAGAAGCAATGGAAGAACAGCAGGTAACGCTAGATGGTGAAAGTTTGCTTTTACCGGAACTATTTTGGGTAATTGCAACGCAGAATCCTTTAGAATTTGAGGGAACTTATCCGCTACCTGAAGCACAATTAGATAGATTTTTATTTAAGTTAGTTGTAGGTTATCCAGACTTAGCTGCTGAAAAGCAAATGTTACTAAATCGTCAAGCTGGCTTTCAAACTCGACGCTTGGATTTAGCAAGGTTAAAGCCTGTAGCTACAGTAGAACAAATTTTAGAAGCGCGTCAAATAGTTAGTGAAGTTCAGGTAGAAGAGAATATTATAGATTATTTATTAGCAATAGTTACGCGATCGCGTCAACATCCTGATTTAGCTTTAGGTGCATCTCCTCGTTCAGCAGTTGCTTGGTTACAAACAAGTAAAGCGCAAGCATGGCTATCTGGAAGAGATTTTGTCACCCCAGATGACCTCAAAATTGTAGCATCTCCACTGTTACGCCATCGCTTAATGCTTAAACCAGAAGCTCAATTAGATGGTTTACAAATTGATGCCATAATTAACTCATTACTTAATCAAGTACCTGTACCAAGATAAGTTGTGTGTGCTTATGTTGAAAAATCAATAAAAATTAGCACACTAAAAAATTACTATAAACTCTTAATTTCATACTCAAGACTTCCCTTTTCACTTAGGACTCAGGATTTTAGATGATTCCTTCAAAACGCTTTTATTTATTATTAGTATTAGGAATAGCGATCGCACTATCTCTAACAGATATTACTAACGTAACTCTAGGTATCACTGGAGCGTTATTATTTGATGCGATCGTTCTGGGATTAATGTTTGTTGATGGTTCTAGAGTAAGTTCTAATCGTGTGCAAGTTACCCGCAAACCCTTATCAAGACTATCAATTGGACGAGATAACTTAGTTGTATTATCAATAAAATCCGGCAATTATCCCGCAGAAATTCAAATTCGTGATTACTATCCCCAAGATTTTGGCGTATCAACTCCAAATATCAAATTATCTTTACCCGCTAATACAACAGAGGAGTTTACTTATACCGTTTGTCCTCTTCAGCGAGGTGAATTTGCATGGGGAGATATCCAAGTACGCCAACTAAGTCCTTGGGGGTTAGCTTGGAGTGACTGGAAAATTCCCCAAAGTCAGCAAGTAGCAGTTTATCCAGACTTAATGGGATTGCGATCGCTCTCTATTCGTCTTACCCTTCAAAATACCGGAACAATGCGCCAAGTTAGGCGCTTAGGAATTGGTACAGAATTTACAGAATTACGAGACTATCGTTTAGGTGATGACCCCCGCTTCATCGACTGGAAAGCTACCGCCCGTAAACTGGGAGCAACACCCGCCTCCGCCTTACAGGTGCGTGTCTTAGAAGCAGAAAAAGAACAAACCTTAATTATCTTACTTGACCGAGGACGGTTAATGACTGCAAGAGTGCAGGGGTTAAAGCGATTTGATTGGGGTCTAAACGCGACATTATCCTTAGCTTTAGCGGGTTTAAACCGAGGCGATAAAGTTGGCGTAGGAGTATTTGACCGCGAAGTAACAACTTGGATACCCCCCGAAAGAGGTCAACACCATCTATCTAAACTAATCGACCGCCTCA
This sequence comes from Crinalium epipsammum PCC 9333, assembly GCF_000317495.1. Classification (GTDB taxonomy): domain Bacteria; phylum Cyanobacteriota; class Cyanobacteriia; order Cyanobacteriales; family PCC-9333; genus Crinalium; species Crinalium epipsammum. The sequence goes on along the minus strand of NC_019753.1, from coordinate 2,751,295 downwards.
CACCAATTCAACCAGTATTATTAGAACCAGATTATATGGGCGCTGTCACTCAACTGGTAAGTCAGCAAACTAGAAGGGCGCTAGTAGTACTAATTACAGACTTAGTTGATATTACCGCTTCCGCAGAATTGCTTGCTGCCTTGGGACGTTTAACACCCCGCTATTTGCCATTTTGCGTGACATTGCGAGATCCACAAGTTGACCAACAAGCATTAAATACTGTAACAGAGGTAGGGAAGGATGCGATCGCACTTGTATATCAACGTGCCGTAGCCTTAGATTTATTATCCCAGCGTCAAGTTGCTTTTGCTAAACTCAAACACAAAGGCGTACTCGTACTAGATGCACCAGCTAATCAGATTAGCGAACAACTTGTAGACCGCTATCTGCAATTAAAGCTTCGTAACCAGTTATAAAGAAGTAGGTTGAAAACCCTTCGGCTTTAGCCAAGGGATGAAAACCAGAGTCGCGCGTTTACGCCTCTTTGTAAAGTCTTGTAACCGAATTTAACTGTATTTAAGCTGACGTTGTTAGCATAAGACCATCGTGATTAGGTCGAACTCATGTTAGTTCTTGAGTTCAAAGCATACGGTAAAAAACAGCAATTTTTAGCTGTGGACGAAGCGATCAGAACAGTACAGTTCATTCGTAACAAAGCACTGCGCTTTTGGATGGATAACGAAAAGGTTAACAAGTATGACCTAAATAAATATAGTGCTGTTTTAGCCAAAGAATTTCCGTTTTGCGATGAACTGAATAGCATGGCTCGTCAATCTAGCTCAGAAAGAGCATGGTCGGCAATAGCTCGATTTTACGATCATTGTAAAAAGGGGGTTTCCGGTAAAAAAGGGGTTCCAAAATTCCAGAAAAACAACCGATCAGTCGAATACAAAACGACAGGTTGGCGATTGGATGTAAACAGAAAATCTATTACTTTTACTGACAAGAAAGGGATTGGGAGACTCAAATTAAAAGGAACGCGCGATTTACATTTTTACCAGATCGACCAAATTAAGCGAGTTAGATTGGTAAAACGTGCCGATGGTTACTATGCTCAATTTTGTATATCTATTGAACGGTGGGAGACAGTCTTACCAACTGGTAAGACAATTGGTTTAGATGTTGGGTTGAATAGCTTCTATACTGACTCAAATGGGGAAACAGTTGAGAATCCCAGATTTCTCCGTAGGGGAGAAAAGATTCTTAAACGTTCTCAACGAAGAGTTTCAAGAAAGGTTAAAGGTTCAAAAAATAGAGGCAAGGCTAGGCAGGTTTTAGGTAAACGCCACCTCAAAATAAGTAGGCAACGCAAAGACCATGCTGTGAAGTTAGCGCGGTGCGTGGCTCAGTCTAACGACTTGATCGCCTATGAAGATTTGAGGATTAAAAATATGGTGAAAAATCATTGTTTAGCTAAGTCTATTAATGACGCATCTTGGTATCAGTTCCGTATCTGGCTTGAGTACTTTGGAAAAGTATTTAAGCGAGTTACAGTTGCGGTTGACCCGCAGTATACAAGCCAAGAATGCTCTAGCTGTGGTGAAATCATTAAAAAATCCCTATCTACTAGAACACACATTTGTAAATGTGGTTGTGTGATAGATAGGGATGAAAATGCCGCTAGAAACATCCTTAGTCGAGGATTGGGTACGGTAGGTCATACCGGAACCTTCGGGCTAGATTCGAGCAACGCTTTAGGAGAATCGACCTCTACTTTGACTGAAGCGATTTTGTCAGAGCAAGTTGGCTCGTTAATTAAAGAATCCCCTCGGCTTTAGCCAGGGGAGTGTCAAAAGTTTTTGCATATACTTCCTTCCCACTAAAAGATTACCGATCATATTCTTCTTCCTTAGCGTCCTTGGTGTCTAAAACTAGGATCGCGTTTCGCTTCGCTAAGGCGGTTTTTAAAATAGGTATTCGCCATCGCAGGAAGGGAGTAAAATAAGTGAACCTAACAAAATATTAATCTCCTATAAACAAGGCAGATATAAACCCTAAAATTTCTTAGGTGTCACTGTTGCAAGTTAGTTTTAGCAAACCTCATGTTTCCCACCCATCGCCCTCGCCGCCTGCGTACTCATCCCCAACTACGTCGGATGGTACGTGAAAATGTAGTAACCACAAGTGATTTAATTTACCCACTATTTGCTGTACCAGGTGAAGGCATTGCTAAAGAAGTTAAATCAATGCCAGGAGTCTACAATTTATCTGTAGACAAAATAGTAGAAGAAGCCAAAGAAGTTTACGACCTTGGTATTCCTGCAATCATTCTATTTGGCATTCCCGAAAATAAAGATATAGATGCCACTGGTGCATGGCATGATTGCGGAATTGTGCAAAAAGCTTCCACCGCAGTTAAAGAAGCTGTGCCAGACTTAATTGTAATTGCCGATACTTGCTTGTGTGAGTATACCAGTCATGGTCACTGTGGTTATTTACAAGTGGGCGATTTAACTGGTCGTGTTTTAAATGACCCTACCTTAGAATTACTCAAAAAAACAGCAGTTTCTCAAGCTAAAGCTGGCGCTGATATTATTGCCCCATCAGGAATGATGGATGGGTTTGTGCAAGCAATTAGAATTGCCCTCGATGAAGCTGGATTTGAGGATACGCCAATTCTTTCCTATGCAGCTAAATATGCCTCAGCTTATTATGGTCCATTTAGGGACGCGGCTGATTCATCACCTCAATTTGGCGATCGCCGTACCTACCAAATGGATGCTGGTAATGTCCGTGAAGCCCTCAAGGAAATTGCCCTAGATATCGCTGAAGGCGCTGATATGCTGATGGTGAAACCAGCATTAGCTTATATGGATGTAATTTGGCGAGTTAAAGAAGCAAGTAACTTACCAGTTGCAGCTTATAACGTTTCTGGTGAGTACTCTATGGTTAAAGCTGCTGCCCTCAATGATTGGATCGACGAAGAAAGGGTAGTAATGGAAACCTTAACCAGCTTTAAACGTGCTGGCGCTGACTTAATTCTCACATACCATGCTAAAGATGCAGCCCGTTGGTTGCAAAAATAACAACCTAGAGATAGAAGATCTGTGTTCGATATTTAGTGCGATATTAATTCTTTCCCCTGCCTACCAAAACAGGCAGGGGTTTTAATTAGGTAGCGATCGCACTCTGTCAGAGACAGAATGTGGCTAATGTCAGGAAATATATACATATAAATTCTCAAATACCTTGAATTAATTTCATTAATTTACTATAAAGAGTGTTAAGATAATAAAAATTTACATTCTACTTATTTCTTTAAGCATTGAAATAAGAATATAACTTATCGGCTAAAAAGTATTAACGTAACAATTAATACTTATTGGAATCAATGCTCAAGTAAAAATTAGACCAATAAAAATACGGTTTAATGCTCAATTTAAAAAGCTAAATAAGCCCAGCACTAAATTGCTGTTAATTAAAGCTAATAAAAAGTAAAAAAATCCCCAAGGAATTTATAACAATGAATTCTAGTCATATTCAATTTTGCGATCGCAAATCAAAAATCGACCTTAAGCAACTTCAGGCACTTTTTCAAGTAGGAGCATTTTGGGCGGAAGAGCGCAAAATTGAAGATTTAGCAGTAGCGATCGCTAACAGTGAACCAGTTGTCAGCGTTTGGGATAAAAATAAACTAATCGGGTTTGCCAGAGCTACTTCAGATGGTATATATAGAGCCACTATTTGGGATGTAGTGATCGATCCTAACTATCGGGGTGCTGGATTAGGTCGTAAATTAGTAGAAACCGTCTTGAGTCATCCTCGCATGAGTCGAGTAGAGCGAGTTTACTTAATGACAACCAATCAACAAAGCTTTTACGAACGCATTGGTTTTGAATGCAACTCTACTACAACAATGGTACTTTACAGCCAGCCCTCAATCAGCCCTCTACCTGCTCAAATAATGGAGTCTCAGGAGACACTAAGAAGATAGAAGGTGGCACTTCAGGAAGCGTTTGTTACCCCCTAAATTCCTTGTCTTTAGCCCGCGCAGGCGGGCTTAGTTTGTCTGGTTCCCCAGGCTTGAGCCTGCGGAAATTTATTTCAAAGCCCCTCCCTTTGTAGGGGAGGGGTTTGGGGAGAGCTCAAAATTTATAGTAACCAACAGTATCATCTAAATTAATAGCTCCCTGTCGGAGAATTTGCCAGCCAGTATCACTCCATTTAGCCACAGTGGAAGGCATACCCAGACTTGGTTGAATTGTTTCTAGTTCACTAGGTAACAGTGTTAATACATCAGGAAAGTGTGTTTCAATTTCTGTAATCGTTTGTAAAGGCGGCTCACCTGAACGATTAACGCTAGTAGTTGCCAAAGCACCAGTTTGAGACAAAATAGCTAGAGCGATCGCATGATTAGGAACTCGCAACCCAATAGTACTGGGATCAGCTTGATTAACTCCTTGGGGTACATTCTTAGAACAAGGTAACACCAAAGTCAAAGCTCCTGGCCAATATTTCTCGGCTACTTGCTCCCAAATCTCTCGATCTCGCAAACTCCCATCCACAAACTGCCACAAAGATTGGGCTGTTGCAGCCATTAAAATCAAAGGTTTATCCTGAGTTCGTTGCTTGGCTTGAAATATTAACCCTGCACAGTCAGGACGAACGGCTAATGCTGGAACCGTATCCGTAGGAAAACTGACTAGCTGACCAGATTTTGCTCCAGCAACAAGAGCATCAAAATCAATTAACAATTAACAATTAACAATTAACAATGATCAATTATTCTATAAGTTTCTGACTTTGGGTTGAAATAACTCAGGATTTTTTGATTTTGCTCACGCACGATAAGCTAGAGCGAAGCGATCAATACCTGCTAAATCAGAAAATATTTTAATTTGACAATAGCTTCCTTGCTGGCGTAGTAACTCAGCTACTACTGGTGCTTGTCCTGCCATCATTTCAATTAGCCAAATACCACCTGAACGTAAATATATAGGGGAGACTTCGATTAAATGACGAATGTAGTCCAAACCATCACTACCCCCATTAAGGGCAAGATGAGGCTCATGCCAAGCAACTTCTGGTTGTAATTCTGATATTAAAGTACTGGGAATATAGGGGGGATTAGACACCATCCCACTAAACTCACCTTTAAGGGAATTTAGTGGTTCCCACCAGGAACCTTGATGAAATTGAATTCTAGTTTCAAATCCTAATTTTTGTGCATTATAGGAAGCTATTTCTAGAGCAGCCGCGCTGTAATCAACAGCATGGATTTGGGCTGCTGGCATAGCATAAGCTAGTCCAAGTGCGATCGCACCGCTACCAGTACCTAAATCTGCCCAACATCCGGCTTTTTTAAGCTTAGAACTATTCTCCACAGCCGCAACAGCTAATTCAATTAAGCACTCCGTTTCAGGTCGCGGAATCAAAACTGCTGGTGAAACACTCAACAAAAAATTACGCCAGGGAGCCACCCCAGTTAAATACTGAACTGGCATCCTAGCATCAACTCGCTGCTGCCATAGAGTTGCTAACTTAGAAAAAGGCATACTGAGCGGAATTTCTAGTCGATCTTTAAAAGATTCCAACCGCAGTGCCAACTTATCTAACCCAGCTACCTCTTGCAACAACCAGTCCACTTCACTGACAGGGATATCAGCAACTACAGCAGCAAGTCTTGCTTGTGTAAACCACTGCCAAAGTTCTACCCCTGAAACCATCAGTTGTTGTGGCTGAGTCATTGATTAACGCCGACGATTTTGAGGAGGCTTCGCTGGTGCAGGAGCTTGTCTAGGCGCAGATGAGGCTTTCTGCAAAAATTGCATCGACTCGTTAGCTGGAACCAACACAATACTATTAATTTCTGGTTTATTACTGTCGCGCAATGCCTGAATTAAACCTTGCAAATTCACCACCTGAACTTCTACAGTGGATGCTAATTCGGGTTTTTGTTTCTTAAAGCGCTCAACCATTCCCTGTAATTGCTCTTGCTCAAAAAAGAAAGGAATTACCTGCTGATTTCCCTGCTGAACTGTCAGATACCCTTTATCCTTACCAGCTTTAGCGACAAACAGGGGAGTACCATCAAAAGTGTTTACCTGTTGACCGCTCTTACGCAGTAAGTTTACTGCGGATTGTACTTGCTGCTGTTTGGGTATAAAAGCAAAATTTAAACCATCCGGCTTATTTTGATTTGCTTGCCCCAATCTGTAAACTTCTCCCAGCGACACAGGAGACACCTGCACTGATTTGCCCAAAGCTGGATTATTTTTCTTAAGCTGGTCAACAAATCCTTGAGCATCACCCTGGCTAATAAAAATACCTGCTACAGAGACATCTTTATTCTGAGCATTCTTGATTGACCTAACCAGTGGCGAGCCTTTAGCATCAGTGACAGTAAAAACAGGAATCGTTTGCAACTTTTGAATAACCTGTTCTGCTGGCAAGGCTAAAGCCTGTAAATTCCCTAAAAAAGAAGACCCTAGCAGTGTACTTCCAACTAAACCCAGTGTTGCGCCCAAGCGAACGAATGACTTCATTAGTAATAACCTCAGATTTTATGAGCGAGTATTTAACCCAACTTGCTTGTTTTTGTGATAGCCATATTTGACTACCGTTTCCCTAACTACATTTAGTCTGCCCATTTGGAACTGACGCTCTTGCCAGAGGAACCCACCTAAAAAATTGCCTTAGCATCCTAAAAAAACTATCTACAGAAGTATTCCAAGATTAGTTTTAATATATATATTTATTTTGTACTATTGTGCCAACTGCAATGTTTACTCCTGAAATACCAAATTAATTATTAATGACCATCAGCAAGAGGGAATAGTTCCACTTTTTCGATTAAGAATAATTTCCTTAAATACTAGATTATTTTACCTAGGGCTGTACTATTATTTTACTAAAATTTGCTTACGCCGTCTGTTGTATAACTTTAACTTAAATAAGCAATTAACTTTATCTAGAGGATAAAGTTAAATTTAGCTTTATTGGTTTTTAATCGGGATGACAGGATTTGAACCTGCGGCATCCTGCTCCCAAAGCAGGCGCGCTACCAAGCTGCGCTACATCCCGTTACTTGCTTTTATAGCATAACATACTTTTGGGAATAAGTATAAGTTTATTCGGGATACCAAAACATTCCTTTTATTCCTTCTGGATCAGCTAAGAATCCCAATCCACCGTAGAAATTGACTACATGAGGATCTGCAAATAAAGTGATGTTGCTAATATCTTCAGATCGGAGTTTCTTAATCATGTATTTCATCATCGCCTTACCCAAACCCTTGCTCTGAAAATCTGGATGAACGACTACATCCCAGATTGTGGCATTGAAGGCATGGTCAGAAGTTGCACGAGCAAAACCAATTATCCTACGTTTAGCTCCCCGCTCTTCCCACATAGAAACAACTAGAAAACTGAACTGCAAAGCTTTTTTGACTTTACGCAATGGTCGTCTAGACCAGCCAACAGCATCGCACAATTCTTCTAGCTCATAGAGATCAAGTTCTCGCTCAGTACTGAAGAAAATGCGCGAGCCATTATTGGCGCGATTAGCGGCCGTGCCTTCTATAGGATCGCCCTCTACTGTCGTCTTGGAGGTAGAAGCAGTGTCAGAAGTATTAAACAAACTTTTCCAAAAAACCATGCAGGTGTGGTTAAGGTATTTAATGTTCTCCCGTACCCAATGGTCGGCTACTTAATCTTAACTTTTTAATGATAACACCATTATGTATTAGGCACTATTACATCTAAAATATTTTTCCGCCTACACCTTTAAACGGCTACAACCCTCGCGATTGCGATCGCTTGTTTGGGCAGAGCCGTATATATTTGTTAGCAACCCCAGAAGGTTTAGTTAAGATTTTTTAGTTGTCTATGTGCCACTACACCTATAATAATGCGACTATAGAAGTAGGTAAACAATAGTTAAAAACAAAAGAAATACAAGTGGTAATGACACAAAAATATAATCAATCCTTAGTGGAATCCGAGCGCACTTAATGTAACTTACACTTGTCAGAAGTCGTGAGAGAGTTCGCTCTTGAGACTAGGTTTTATGTAAATTTTTAGAAAATTTTGTGAGAGATTAACCAAAAGAGCAGGTTGGGAGCGTGGACTGCACTTTGCTGCCTCTCCAGATCGGCTTTTCACCTGGCAAGCGAGTCTTACCTCAAATATGGCATCTGGTTTAAAACTATCCACACAAGAACTACTCAAACGCTTTAACCGAGCGTTTCCTCAATTCTATGAGCAGTTTGTTAGTAATGAAATTCAGTTACAAAATCTTAGGCTGGCATATCGTCTTTACAAAACGAGACGAGTAGTCATTGAGCTTAAACCGGAAGGAAGTAAGAGCGCCTTAAATTTTGCTTACCGTAACCAGTCGTTTCTGTTGAGCGATATTTTTGGGGTTTTGGCTGCTTATGGACTGACAATCCATAGCTTGAGCTTATATGGTCAGATCCGTCCACCGATGCTGGTATTTATCAAACTGGTGATCTCTCGCGGTAGCAAAGCACTTACAGAAAAAACTGCGGATAATGTTTGTCGAGCGATTCGGGAAGCTTTAGCAGGACGCTTTGAAGTTGAAGAGATGTTAGCGGTAGAATTTAATTTAGATGCTGGGTTAGAGCAAGTAGAAACCGAATTTTATGTTGATCCAGTCTTCCACCTGCCAGCACTCTTGATTGAAGCCGACAACCAGCCCGGATTGTTTTATAAGGTAATGTATGCTATTTGGCAAGAGGATTTACTGGTTGTTAATGCTAATTTACTGGTATGGCGCGGACGCACCCGCTTGATTCTTTACCTACTAGGACCAAACGAAAGCTTAATTCCCGATTATCTAGGACAAAAAATTGCCGAAGGTGTGCGACAGAGGTTACTAGGTCGGCGCTTTTAGTTATTAGCAATTAAAAATTGCTGATAAGAAAGTTTTACTGATTGGTTTGGTCAATGCCTGCCCTAAAAAAAGCTGGAAGTATACAAAAGTTCCAGAAGCTAACAGCTAATTACTAAAAGCCTTTGCAGAACTTAGAGGGGTAATATGAAAATATGGCAACCATAGATATTCTGGGAGTTCCGCATACTTATGAGTTGACAACTCCTACTGGATACCCTAATGTCCTAGTTTTCATTCATGGTTGGCTTTTAAGTCGCAGGTATTGGCAACCGCTAGTTGAGGAGCTATCGCCAGATTATCAGTGCCTTATTTATGATTTGCGAGGCTTTGGTGATTCTCAACCTGAAAATAATGGCAGTATTGCTGATGGCAGGTTAGATAATCTTGCTCGTAGTGCAGGGGGAGTAGCAGGTATTACTGATATTTTGACTTCAACGTATACACCCGCAGCTTATGCGGAAGACTTAGGGGTTTTGTTAGAAAAGCTTAATATTTCTAGTGCTTGGTTGGTTGGTCACTCTTTGGGCGGGAGTATTGCTTTGTGGGGGGCATCTCAACTGACTGACAAAGTTAAGGGTGTGATCTGCTTAAATGCTGGTGGTGGTATTTATCTAAAAGAAGCTTTTGAAAAGTTTAGATCTGCTGGTGAACAGTTTTTGAAACGCCGTCCGCGATGGTTGTGCTATGTGCCTGGGATTGATGTGTTGTTTACACGGGCAAATGTGGCACGTCCAATTGCTCGCTGTTGGGGTCGTCAACGCTTAATTGATTTTGTGGTGGCTCACCCAGAGGCAGCTTTAGGCACTTTGTTAGATTCTACAACTGAAGTTGAGGTGAACCGTTTACCGCAGGTGGTATCGTGCTTGGAACAACCTGTTTATTTTATTACTGGCTCTCAGGATATGGTAATGGAGCCGAAGTATGTTAGGCATTTAGCTAGTTTTCACACATTGTTTCAAGATTGTGGAGATAATGTTATAGAAATAGCTGAATGTGGACATTTAGCAATGCTGGAGCAACCAAAGGAAGTGGCGGATCAAATCCGTAAGCTGTTAACTTAAGCAGTTAGCTAATAAGTCTGACACGCGGGCAAGATGCCCGCACTACAGATTACGCAAAAAACACCAGAATTAAGTAGGTTGGGTTGAGGGACGAAGCCCAACCTACAATTATCGTTTTTAGTGGTTTAGATCCTATCCGAAAAGTGGTTTTAAGAGATTTTTAACCACAGATGAACACAGATAAACACAGATGTTTAGTCACGTAATTCGGGATTTTTCGGATAGGCTCTTAGTGTTTGTAAATTTCCATGATATTAGCTAGAGCAAGGCGAGATTGGGTTCCTAGTGTTAATGGTGATGTATGACCTCGATTTAAATGTTCTGCGGCGGCGCAGCCAATCATGGCGGCGTTGTCGGTGCAGAATTTTAGGGGGGGGAATAGCACTTGCAAATTATGCTTAATGGCAGCTTGTTGTAGTTGTTTGCGGAGTTCACTGTTGGCAGCGACACCCCCACCAATAGCAATGGTGTTAAGTCCGTAGTCTAAGGCACAGGCGATCGCACGTTTGGTTAGCGATCGCGCTACGCTTGCTTGAAAACTCGCTGCTATATCATTTACAGGTAGCGGTTGGGAACTATCCTGTTGCAGTTTTTGCACTAATCGCAGTACTGCTGTTTTTAACCCGCTAAAACTAGAGTCATAAGGATGATAGCCGCCACCTGGAAGGGAAATATTACCTTCTGGTAAGGGAAAAGCCAGGGGATTTCCCTGTTGTGCCAGTTTGTCAATTATGGGGCCACCTGGATAACTCAGATTTAATAACCTTGCCACTTTATCAAATGCTTCTCCCGCAGCATCATCGCGGGTTTCTCCCAAGGTTTGATATTCGCCACAATCTTTGACATAAATCAAGCTGGTATGACCGCCAGAAACTAGCAGACATAAAAAAGGTGGTTTTAATTCTGGGTCACTTAGATAAGAAGCATAAATGTGTCCTTCGAGATGATGGACACCGATAAATGGTTTTTGGTGGACTATCGCTAGGGTTTTAGCGGCGGTCAAACCGACTAATAATGCTCCGACTAATCCAGGCGCACAAGTTGCTGCGATGCCGTCAATTCCTGACCAATCTAGATTGGCTTCGTCTAGTGCTTGAGCGATCGCCAAATTAATCGTTTCTAAGTGTTTTCGCGATGCTACTTCCGGTACTACACCACCATATTGCTGATGGATTGAGATTTGAGATGCAACAATACTACTCAAAACTTGACGATTCTTTACAACTGCTACGGCAGTTTCGTCACAACTTGTTTCAATTGCTAAAACGGTATCCATTCACTGCTACTTTTATTTATCGATACATAAAATTGCTGATGTACAAACACTGATTGTGTTTAGTATAAAAAGCATTGATCTCGTTACAAAAGGAAATAATCCGATGCGACGATTGTTGGCTGTAATTTTTGCCATTTCTATATGGCTCAACTTTGCCCCAGCCGCTTCTGCTGATAATTTAGGTGGTTTAGTACCCTGTAGTGAGTCCCCTGCTTTCCAGCAGCGTGCGGCTTCCGCCCGTCAAACCAACTTTGACCCTGATTCAGGACGCAAGCGCTTTGAGCGTTATTCTCAAGCTCTCTGTGGCCCTGAAGGGTTGCCCCACTTGGTTGTAGATGGTCGTCTTGATCGTGCTGGTGACTTTTTAATTCCTGGCATTCTGTTCCTCTACATTGCTGGCTGGATTGGTTGGGTTGGTCGCGCTTATCTGCAATCAACTAAGAAAGAAGCTAACCCAGAAGACAAAGAAATTCACATTGATGTGCCTCGTGCAGTTGGCTTTATGCTCACTGGTTTCACTTGGCCTTTGGCAGCAATCAAAGAATTGCTCACAGGTGAATTGACTGCTAAAGAAAACGAGATCCCTGTCTCACCACGCTAACTGGCTAGTATCCTTGATTTTGTAAGGAGAATAATTCATGTCAGATTTCCTCAAATTTCTTTCTACTTCTTCCATCTTGGGAATAGTATGGTTATCCGTGCAAGCCGTTCTTTTGGCTTACTTTATCTACTATTTCCCAGACCTGCTATTCCATCCCCTACCGTAGAACTGCATAAGGTTTGGCATACTGAGAAAAAAGCCCCTAATTATCTATTGGGGCATTCCTAGTTTTAAACCTTTGATAGTACACAACAATATTTCATCTAAGGGTGAAGAAAATTATGGTAAACGTACAAGCAATCAGCAACTCAAAAAATCGCCCAGGCGATCCTAGAAATCAAGAAGTTGTTCATGAAGCTGGTGACAACCAAGTTGGGAATTTAGCTACCCCAATTAATTCTTCAGATTTCACAAAATCTTTCATCAATAACTTACCTGCGTATCGCAAAGGTTTGTCTCCACAGCGCCGAGGGCTAGAAATTGGTATGGCTCACGGCTACTGGCTAATTGGCCCTTTTGCCAAACTAGGCCCCCTGCGTGATACTGATGTAGCTAATCTAGCGGGTTTACTCGCAACCGTTGGTTTGCTGATCATTTTGACCATCGGCTTATCTCTCTACGCTAGTAGCAATCCACCACAACCCACTGGCACTATTACTACACCTAACCCACCAGATGCACTCTCCACCCAAGAAGGCTGGAACGAGTTTACAACTGGATTTTTAATTGGTGGAATTGGCGGCGCTGGGTTTGCTTATTTGTTAATTAGCAATTTACCACTGCTCCAAGGTCTCTAGTAATTAGTTGATTTAGAGGCAATAGGCAATTCCAACTATTCAGCCGTTGAATGTTGTAATGCTAATCGTTAACCTTGTCCTAACTATTTTTTAGGGCAAGGTTAATTTTTTAGGGCAAGTATCTAGCCCAATAGTGCGATCGCTCTTATTCTGAGAAAGGCTGATTGCTAATTTTTGTTATTTGTGGATAAGGGATTTTGAGTCATGGCGCGTTTGGCACTGCTGAGTGTATCTAATAAAACTGGGTTAATTGATTTAGCCCGTAAGTTGGTTGAAGAATTTGAGTTTGATTTAATCAGCAGTGGTGGAACTGCCCAAGCACTAAAAGATGCTGGTTTACCAGTTACAAAAGTTTCTGATTATACGGGATTCCCAGAAATTTTAGGGGGAAGAGTCAAAACGCTACATCCGCGAATTCATGGTGGGATTTTGGCGCGGCGTGATGTACCACAGGATGTTACAGATTTAGAACATCATCAAATTCGCCCAATTGATTTAGTTGTGGTGAATCTTTATCCTTTTGAGCAAACTATAGCTAAATCAGGGGTAACTTTAGCTGAAGCTATTGAACAAATTGACATTGGTGGTCCTGCTATGTTAAGGGCTTCAGCAAAGAATTACGCGCACTTAACTGTTTTATGTAACCCAAGTCAATATGATGCTTATTTAGAAGAATTGCGTCAGCGTGGTGGAGAAGCATCTTTAGAATTTAGACAAGCGGCTGCTTTGCAAGCATTTTCGCATACTGCTTCTTACGATCAAGCGATCGCAACTTATTTAAGCAACCAAGAAGCAACTACTGATTTACCACAAAAATTGACACTTTCAGGGCAACAGTTGCAAACTCTGCGCTATGGTGAAAATCCCCATCAACCCGCAGCTTGGTATCAAACTGGCACGGTTCAAAGTGGTTGGGCTGCTGCTACGAAACTGCAAGGTAAAGAACTAAGTTATAACAACTTAGTTGATTTAGAGGCAGCAAGGCGGATTATTGCTGAATTTAACGATAGTCCAGCCGCGACAATTATTAAACACACTAATCCTTGTGGGACGGCGTTAGGAAATACCTTGTCAGAAGCTTATGAAAAAGCTTTTAATGCTGACTCGGTTTCTGCTTTTGGTGGAATTGTTGCTTTAAACCGTCCCATAGATGCTTCGACGGCAACTGCTTTGACTAAGGTATTTTTGGAATGTGTGGTTGCACCAGGTTGTGAACCGGAAGCCCAAGAAATTTTAAGTGCTAAGTCTAATCTACGGGTTTTACTTTTGCCAGATTTAGCTAGTGGGGCATCGCAAACTGTTAAGGCGATCGCAGGTGGTTTTCTGGTTCAAGCTTCAGATGAGGTAATCGAAGATAGTAACCAATGGCAGGTTGTCAGTGAAAAACAACCTACACCAGATCAGTTAGCGGAATTAGCGTTTGCTTGGAAGGTTTGTAAGCACGTTAAATCGAATGCTATTGTCGTGAGTGGCGATCGCACTACGTTAGGTGTTGGTGCTGGTCAAATGAATCGGGTCGGCTCAGTTAAAATTGCCTTAGAACAGGCTGGAGAGGAAGCTAAGGGCACTATTCTTGCCAGTGATGGTTTTTTCCCATTTGATGATTCTGTACGCACTGCGGCGGCGGCTGGCATTGCGGCTATTGTCCAGCCAGGAGGTAGTTTGCGTGACCAAGATTCAATTAAAGCCGCGAATGAACTGGGTTTAGTGATGGTATTTACTGGTATTCGCCACTTTATGCACTAAAACTATGGGAAAGGTTGTATGTAAGGATTTATTAGCCAACTATCAAATCTCTTGATGCACCCTTTCCTAAAACCAGAAAATTTCACTTCTTATTTATTGCAGTGATGCTAAGTATAGTTACTAGGGTTAGTTAAAGTTTCAAAATTAATATTTGTAGTTTTATAAAGGGAAGTAAACTAAGCTTTTATAAGAGCAAGCTAACTAAATCAGGTAATTTCGGGGATCGCTACTTAATTTATCTCAAAATGTTAAGAACATTTGCTATTTAATTGTGAACTTTATTTGCAGTTTTTGGGATTTTTAAACTAGAGTGCTAAATTAGAAATTGAAGCTAACAAGCTTCTCTGACAGATTACTACAGCGATGGTAAATGTTTAGTTAAGAGGTAAAAAACGCTGTTTAACCTAGCATCTGTCTCATTAAACAACAACAGCAGCATCGGCAAGAAGGCTGATATTTTCTAAGCTAGTAGATAGGGAGCTATGCAAATCAACTCCAAAGTTGGTGCAACTCTGCGTCTGATCAGCAAATTGGTGAAAATTCCTTAGCGAGTCTAGTTTGTATGTTGCTGTTGTTTTAAAAAATTATATTTAACTATCAGCGCAAAGATTTATTCTGCGCTTAAATCAGAAAAAATTTATGGGTGCGTCTTTCCCGAAAAAATAGAAAGCGATGTACACAAGTGCATCGCTTCTTAGTGTAAGTAATGTTTTCAACTTTGCGGATCAAAAACTAGAGTAGGAATGTTTATACACTAAAATTTATTAGCTTAATGAAGCAAATAAATAGATGAGAATTTCGCAGTAATTTTAAGCTACAAGAAGCTAACAGCAAAATATATCAACTTTTTCTCTTAATATCCCTATTTCCCCATCACCAGACGATTCTGATGCTGTTCTAGGAAAGCGTAATTTCTATATATAGCTTCAAGTCAAGCTAATCAAGTTTGCGCTTTATTGCTATTGCCTGATAGTCTAACGTTGATAAACTAAAACTTTTAAGCGTGATGTTTGATTGCATTATTGTTGGTGCTGGACCAGCAGGCGGAACTGCTGCGTATCATTTGGCGAAACAGGGACATTCTGTTGTAGTTCTAGAAAAAGAAGTTTTACCTCGATATAAACCTTGTGGCGGTGGGGTATCTCCTATTGTTGCTGAGTGGTTTGACTTTGACTTTAGTCCTGCTATTTCTGTTAAAGCAGATGTAATTCGCTATACCTGGAATATGGAAGATCCAGTGAAAGTACAACTGGAAACCAAAGAACCTATTTGGATGGTACGGCGGGATATTTTTGACCACTTTATTATCCAACAAGCACAAAAACAGGGCGCTGAACTGCGGGACAGTACAGAAGTTACAGGTATTGAGTTCAAGAGTGACCACTGGCAGGTAAATACAGCTAATGGTGCAGTTGCAGGTCGCTATGTAATTGCCGCAGATGGCGCTAAGGGACCAATGGCAAAGTTGCTAGGTTTTAAGGAACGCAAACGCCGATTTGCTGGCGCTTTGGAGGTGGAAACTCCCGCACCAGCAGGTAATAGCCCAGTTATTCACTTTGAGTTTGGCATGGTGAAAAATGGCTATATCTGGAACTTTCCCAAAGCTGATGGTTATTCCATTGGTATAGGCACATTTAAAGGCGGTGAAGGGCAAGATTTTAAAAAAATTCTGACTGAATACAGTAATAAGATGTTTGGTGTTGATATCAACACCAATAAGCAGTATGGGCATCCTTTATGTTTGTGGGATGGTGAACAAAAACTGCATACACAAAATGCGGTTTTAGCTGGCGAAGCTGCTTGTGTGGTTGATCCGTTTACCGCAGAGGGCATTCGACCTTCGATGTTCAGTGGTTTAAAGGCATTTGAGGCAATTCATCAAGCTTTAAGTGGCGATCGCAATGCCCTAGAAAAATATACTGAGGTAATGAACAATGAATGGGGGGCTGATATGAAATGGGCGCAACGGATAGCTGGGGCGTTTTACCAGTTCCCCAAAATTGGTTACAAAGTTGGTGTCAAGATGCCCCGCGCCACTAACACTATGGCTAAAATCCTTTCTGGAGACTTGCGTTACTCAGATGTTGCTGGTAAAGCAGTTAAGCGCCTCAGCAGTGGTTTAATTCCAGGTTTTGGAGGCTAATAATTAGCAGTCATCGGTAATTAGTGATTGGTGATTAGTGATTACCAATCGCTAATTGTTAATTGTTAATTGTTAATTGTTAATTGATAAGCCAGGTATACAGCTTCTAAAAACACTTCTGCTGTTAAAGCTGTGGGTAACTTTTCTAAAGAAATAATTGTTTTGATTTGACGAGCTAGTTGTAAACTCAAATCAGCTTTAGCTTGAGAAGTCATGCCCTGGCGACGCTGCAAAAACTCGCGAATGGCAGCAAAGTCATCAGGTAATAACTGAGATAAATTAGCTATTTCTGATAATTGAGTTGCTAATTGTTGCGCTTGTTCAGAAATTGGGAAGTTGGTAGCAGCAACTAAATATTCTTCTTGAATAACAAGAGTTCCTGCTGCCCAGTCTCCTAAACGTTTTTCTTGTCGCCCCAACATAATTAAAAAAGCACCTATAAAAAGGGTATCATCAATTAGTCTTAGCAGTGTTCTAAGCGTAGCTTGTTGAATACCAACTCGACGACCATCATCTCTAATTACCCGAATTTTGGCATAGCGTTTTCCAGGTGTTTGTCCTTGCCACAGTACCTCAAAAAACACAAAGTAACCAGTGTAAATAAAGAAGTTAAGTAGGATAGCGATCGCTATTAACCACAATCTCACACTATTGCTATTGCCCAATTGTGTTGTTAATACATCAATTAACCCAACAGCAAATATTGCCCAAGCAATCCAGAATAGCGTTATAGTTAAGCCTAAAACAATATAGTCAATTAGCAAGGCATAAGCACGATTACCAATACCTGCTAACGTAAATTCAAGTTCTACACTTTCTGGAGTTTGAACGGTAACTCTATTAAAAAAATCCATTACTTCCAGGGATGAACTGATAATTGTTAGTTGTTAAATGGTGCGATCGCGTAACTGTAAATCTAGCCCCTCACGGCGACTGCGAAGATCGTAGTATAAAACAGCTTTGGTAGTTTGCCAAAAAGGCAGTAAAAAAGCTCCACCTACCAAACTTAACCCGATAGAAATCAAATAAACGAGCCAGTATAGTGAGGAACCTGCTTCAAGAGTGACTAGAAATATTGAAGGTGCATAGACAGTCAAAATAAGCATGGGAAGCGTTACTAAAAAAGCAATCATCACTACGCCTTGGATGCGAATCACCGATGCTTTGGTTAAATCCCAGCTTCTTTGGATACTTTGTTTACCATTTATTTCTTCAATTGATAAAGGCACTTCAGCTATTAGCCACCTAGAGATAAACCAAGTTAGCACAAAAATAAAGCCAATAATGGCGGTAATAATCAAAATTCCGAACAAAACTCCGGTCAAGACTGGATTATTAAATACTGCCCCTAATATCAATCCTAATATTCCGCCAATCATCATAGCTGCTATAGAGCCTACAAATACTAACCCTAAATAAATCAAAAATAAGAAAATACTAACTTCCAAAGCAATTCTTAGAAATGACCAAAGGCGAGGTTTAAGACTTTCACTGGCATTACTAACACTTTCAGGTTGATTAATTAATTCTTTAAAAGCTAAACGTGAAATCATTCCAGAGATAGCAAAGTATTTTGCCCAGCCGTAAATGGGAACTATAAACCATACAGAAGCTAATAAAGCTAACTGAAAATAAGTTTTCAGATGAGAGCGGTAGAGGGCAATAGCTGTACTCACAACATTACCAATACTCAGTGGTCTGATGGGATTTTGAGGATTTTGATGATACATACCTAAAACTAGCCTATATATAAAAGCAATATGGTTGAAAATATCTTAAGTTATGTTAGGCAGATACCTCCAAAAATTTTATGAATATTCAACGTTGGATAGCGCGGCGGGAACCTAACTGGAAGCGCCTTGATGCTTTATTAAAACAAGTTGAAAAAAAAGGATTAAAGTCTCTTAGTGCGGTAGAGATTAAGGAATTAGCTAGTTTGTATCGCTCTGTATCGGCAGATCTGGCGCGTGGGCGTACTCAGAAAGTAGGTAATACTTTAATCCAAGATTTACAAATCTTGACATCTCGCGCCTATAACCAAATTTACCAAGGTTCACGCCGTCAGGAATGGGAAGCGATGGTAGAGTTTTATCGCTGGGGGTTTCCTGCAATAGTGCAGGAGACATTTAGTTATATTGCGGTGGCTACGATACTATTTTTATTAGGTGCGATCGCAGCATGGTGGTATGCGTGGCGAGATCCAGTTTTCTTATCCCTGGTTGTACCAAAAGAATTAATTGTGATGGTGAGAGATGATCATAAATTGTGGATGGGGTCAATTGTTGGCATTGAACCTCTAGCATCTAGTGGCATTATGGTTAATAATTTATCGGTAGCCTTCGGTGCGATCGCAGGTGGCATTACTGCTGGAGCATACACTATATTTTTATTGGTATACAACGGGCTAAGTATTGGTGCTATTGCTACCTTAGTTGGTCAAAATCATCTCGCTTATCCATTTTGGGCGTTTGTATTCCCTCACGGTTCCCTAGAATTACCAGCAATTTTTTTAGCAGGTGGGGCTGGTTTATTACTCGCTAGAGCAATTTTATTTCCTGGTCAATATCGCCGTGCAGATGCTCTAAAATTCTATGGAACACAAGCATCTCAATTAGTATTTGGAATTGTACCAATGTTAGTTATCGCTGGTACAATCGAAGGGTTTTTATCACCTAGTCCCCTAATTCCTGAGACATTCAAATACCTTGTAGGAATAGCTATTTTTACTTTTTTAGTAGTGTATTGCAGCCGCAAGCGAGCGAGTAATTTATAGCAGTCTGATAAATTCTAATGCCTTACTTCTACTTTAGTATTATCCGATAATGGAGGCAAAGTAAGAGTAAAGTCGGTTTGATAAACTTGGCTATTTGGAAGAGGAGAGCTTTTGACATCAATTGTGCCATTAAGATGTTGTACTAAACTCTTTACTAAAGCTAATCCTAAACCTGTACCTTGAATAGCTTTTTCAGTTACTCCATGACCTCGACGGAATTTATCAAAAATAAAATTAATATCAGAAGGTGATATTCCAGAACCCGTATTAGAAATAGTTAAAATAAGTTGCTCATCTGGTTGCTTGGCTTGTTCAGCTAGACGTAAATACACAGTACTATCGGGTTGAGAGTATTTACCAGCATTGGTTAGTAATTCAACTAAGATGCGGTTTAGGCTCTCTGGCTCAGTATGAATAATTAGCGATCGCTCAGGTAAATCAAGTGCGAGTCTTAGCCCTTTATCATTCCATTCCTGCTCAAACGAATTAACTAAATGTGAAATAAGTTCTTTAATATCTATTTTTTGTAACTGAATTTGATTGTCATCTGATTCCAATTTTTGCAAAGTTAATAAATCGTTGATCAAATTAATTTCTTGATTACACTGTTGGTCTAAAATCTCTAAATATTTAGTACGACGCTCAGGAGAAAGTTCTGCTTGGCGCAATAATCGAATGGCTAAAGCCATGCTAGTAAGTGGTGTACGTAATTCATGGCTAATTGTACTGAGGAAGTCATCTTTGAGTTTATTCAGATGGCGTAACTGCTCAATTTGTTCACGAGTTTTTTTGTATAACTTTG
This sequence comes from Crinalium epipsammum PCC 9333, assembly GCF_000317495.1. Classification (GTDB taxonomy): domain Bacteria; phylum Cyanobacteriota; class Cyanobacteriia; order Cyanobacteriales; family PCC-9333; genus Crinalium; species Crinalium epipsammum. The sequence continues at coordinate 2,731,242 of NC_019753.1, read as the reverse complement.
CTTGAACATCCAAACTAGATTGTAATTGTGCTGTGCGTTCTTCTACCAAAGCTTGCACTTGCCTCAGTGTTTGGTGTTGGATGATCGCGCTACAGACTTGTCTTCCCACCCAGTTGAGTAAATCTAATTCTTCTGCTTGCCAAAGGCGAGGCTGAGAATGTTGTAAAACTATAAATCCTAATACAGTAGCTTGTAAATAATCGTTGCGATTGCTATCTGCCTTTCTTTTAGATATATGGGTTCCAGCACTGTGAGGGAGTATCTCTGTTAAAGGAAAAATCAGTAAAGATGGTATTTCAGAAGGGAAAACCCATTCCAGTTCACTTTCTAAGTTAATTTTTTCTAAATTTCTGCGATCAGGTATAACTACCGGAGTGGGAGCATCTAAGAAAGCCTGCTGACACAAATGAGATTCTGACAGAGAAAAAGAATAGTTTAACAGGTTGCTATTACTACATTGACCAACAACTGTAACTTTAGCTTTAGGAATATTTTTTAAAGATTTGTTTTTGTGAAATGGATCTGCATATTTCAAAAGCAACATCAAACCGCGATCAACTTGCAGCACTTGGGCAATACCAGATATAGCTACTTGAATAATTTGATCCAAATTCCCACAATTATGAATTGCTAGGGTTAATTGGTTAAGTAAGTTTTGGTACTGTGCAACAATTCGCACTTGTCGCTGTAGCTGGACATAATTAATTGCTGTTGCTACCCATTGTGAGACTAGCGTGATGAGTTGTTTTTCCCTGTCGTTCCAATCGTATGATTGAGATCGCCCAAGCACAATCATGCCGTTGACTGAAGATTGCCAGTGAGTCTGAATTCCTAACACTGAGCGGATTGGCGAATCTATTACTAAATTAGTGTGAGTAACATCTGCGATCGCTAATAATTCCCCCTCAACCAGTAACCCACAAAATTCCTCTTTAAGCTTTACAGTGTGAGGGTTATGCTCCTCCGCACACCAAATAGAGATCTGCTGATTAGCTTGATGGCTTGCCTTGGCAGCAACCAAGCAAGAGTCTACGTGAAAAAATTCTCCCACAGCAGCCGCTATTTCTGGCAGAATTGTTTCTGGCTCAGGACTACTCAAAATTAACTGGGTAATTTGTGATTGTAGCTGAGTTGGATTATCTTCATACTGCATTAATTCGCCCTTCCGTATTTGTGGGCTAATTGATTGCACACCTGGGGACAGATGTGAAGTTATATTTTCTACTGTGAGGGCTGCTTTTGCAGTCGAGACATCCATTTCACTAAAGTACAATTCTTATTGGATAACTTTTCCCACTGTGAGGAGAGCGCGGTGTTTGATGCCTGAAGAGCAGATGATTCGTCTACGTCTATAAAAACAATAGATTAATAGCTGTCACCCGATCACACTGTTTGATAAAACCATCACAACTGGGTTAACCAGTTTGTGAATTACGCGCTCTATGTTAGAGTTCCCAAATTATTTCGCTTTGTACCAAGATTATCTATATATTTTATACTTTTTATAATTAAATTTACCACCACAAAACGTAATCTGCTATACAGAATTTATTTTTTATTGTCAATCTAAAAATCTAATTTTTCTGTACCGCAAACAGCCCTCCCTGTAGACGGCAGGGCTGTTTCATTGTAGTCAAAGAAAATTAGGAAGGCAGGGGGGCAGAGGGGTAGGGGAGAAGCTGATGGTGGGTTATACAACCAGATAACTACCTCTAGCTAACGTTTCTTCTCTGCTTCCTTTAAAGCTGTCTGGCTATTTTTGCGATATGAATCTACTCGGCTTTTAGCTGTTTTGTAGCGTTTATCACTCTTATTGATAGATGCCATTAAGTCAGAAGCTTTCCGCCATTTGGCTGCTATCTCTAACCACTGAGCAGAGGATTTAGCCTTTTTGCCAGCAGCATTAGCTTGTTCAGCTAGCCGGACACCTTCGACAAATTTATCAAGTGTTTTTGATGGTGCTTTTAATGGCGCTTTTGATGGTGACGGGGAAATTGTAGCTTTTGGAGAAGTTTTTGGCGCTACTGAGGCTTGGGGTGCTTGAGGTTGGATCTGAATGATAAATTTAGTACTTAGCCATTGATAAATCCCCCAGCCAGCCAGCAGTAAAAGTAAGCTGACACTGACACCACCAGTAATACCTCTCCAGAAAACTTTTTGTTCACGCATTGAATGGGGTGATGTTGGGAGTGGTGGCTTATTTTTAGCAAATTTCTTATGTTTGCGCTCTTCTTCCAACTGCTGAAATATGTTGGGCTTTTTGAGGATAATTAGTTCCGACCACAGTAATTGATTTTCTGGATCTCGACTAATTTCGTCCAACCAAAGCAACTGTTGTTCACGTGCTATTCGACAGTTGATATTCACCCGTCGGATATTTCGCGGTGCTATAGCTTCTAAAATTTTCCTGATTTGCTCTACCACCACCGACTGTTCCAGTTGTTCTGGTGTTGCTGCTTCACAAAGAAGCTGCAACACACCCTCAACAAACATCGCTCTGGTTCTCACACAGGAGTCTGCCAGCCTTTCATTTAATACTTGAATAATCGCCGCAACACTACCCTGGCGAGCCTGCTTGGCGATATCATCCATCGGTGCCATTTTTGTTTGAGCCATTAATTGGTAGTTCGCCCCGACTGTAAGAGTGAGCGAGAAAAGCTCACAGAAAAAGGTTTTTCCGTTGTTACTGTGTTTTCCTTTGCAGGAGAAGCAGAGGAGGAGGGGGAGAGATCGAGATAAAAATGTTCTTTAATGAACATTTGCACACTAATTCCGAAAAACCCTAAAGGCTAGATAATTACTCTGGGAATGATACACTAAAAATGCTAAATAACTGCGGGAAAACCGGAAATTAATCATGGGTAAAGTGATTCGGGGGCAAATTTTTGTTCTGGATGACAACATTGATACCGATCAAATTATCCCAGCAGAATACCTAACTTTAGTTCCTTCTAAACCAGATGAGTATGAAAAGTTAGGCAGCTATGCCCTAATTGGGTTACCGGATAGATACGGTAAGTTTATCGCTCCCGAAGAGATTAAAACCCGCTATCCGATTATTGTTGCTGGTGAAAACTTTGGCTGTGGCTCTTCACGGGAACACGCGCCAATTGCTTTGGGTGCAAGTGGAGTTGAAGCAGTGATTGCTCAGTCTTACGCTCGAATTTTCTTCCGCAACTGTTCAGCAACAGGTGAATTGTATCCTTGGGAGTCAGTAGAACGCCTCTGCGATCAATTTGAAACTGGACAGGAAGTAGAAATTGATTTTGACAACAACCAGCTAATTAACCACACTTTAAATCAAACTTACCCTCTTAAACCATTGGGTGATATTAAACCTGTGATTGATGCTGGAGGAATTTTTGCTTATGCTCGTCAGACAGGGATGATTGCTCGTTAAACAAATTTGAAATTTTAAAATCGTTACCATGCTGCTAAAATCTACTACTCGCCATATCAGAATCTATACTGCTGAAATTCACAACAATGAACTGATGCCTAACGATCAGGTTTTAACAATGGATATTGATCCAGATAATGAATTTTTGTGGAATGAGGATGCTCTGCAAAAGGTTTATCAAAAATTTGATGAATTAGTTGAGTTATCTAGCGGGGAAGATTTGACAGAATACAACCTCCGCCGGATTGGTTCAGATTTAGAGCATTTCGTGCGATCGCTCTTACAAAGTGGTCAAATTAGTTATAACCTCAATAGTCGTGCTGTCAACTACAGTATGGGGCTACCACAAGTTAGTAGTTGAGCGACATTCTGTTGAAGACACCTAATTTAATTGTTAAATTAACTTAATTGCTGATCATCTGTATTAGTTGATTCTTGAGCAGATTGATCAGCAGTTAAAGCAACTTGAAGTTGATGATTTCGCTTTTTCTGGATAAACTCTTGACAAGCTTGGTGTCGGTTTTCTAAAAATCTACTCCAGAAACCAGGAAGAAATTTATCCATTGTTTCCGCTAAAGCAGAAATTTCAAGATTAATTAATTGGGATAGTTGCTCACGAGAATGTTTCCTTTCAGCAATTAAATCCTGAATTTGTTCAATTTCAGCACTGTCTAAATCATTAATATTGTGTTGAGCAGGGGTATTCAATTTAATTAAAGGTATATTTATTGAAATTATATAAAAAAAATACATTTAAAAGCTATTTTAATCTGATGCTTACCTTTAATAAGTAGGTGGTCATAAATAAAGTAAATGAGGGTTTTCCCATTCACCAGTCCCCAGCCCCAGTTTACGAGTAACGTTTAAATTTACCCAAAATACTTATCAGCGTGTCTACACAAACATCTTTAAGCCCTTGGAATCATAAACCTTGGTGGTGCCAACCTTGGTCAATCTTGTTAACTGGCGTTACCATAATTTTCAGTAGTTGGTTGTTGGCAAAAACGATCTGGATAACACTGCTCATCTCGATCCCTGTTGTAGCCTGGATGGGATACTTTTTATTAATATGGCCGCGACTAATGAGGCGTTACTTGGAAAATTCTGCGTCAGACGGTGTGCCTCAAGTAAAAGATTAATCTACTAAGATTAATTTGTTAGAAGTCAAAGGTTAAAATCGGTGATTAATGGTGATATTTGGCTGTGAAAGCAAATAAGCTAACTTATTGGTATCAGCAGTATAAGCAAGAGCCAAGATCCTAACGGCTGACTGGAGCGAATAACTTTCATGCAAAATCCTGTGGCAACAATTAACTGCCCTAATCCCCAATGTCAGACTCCCAACCCTCTAGATCATAATTTTTGCCAGAAATGTCGCACACCGCTAATTAAGCGATATCTGAGGGCGATGGGTGAAGTAATAGATGGTGATTTAGGTGGCGCAATCCTGGTAGGTCGCTATTTATCCAAGGGGAACAGGATTCTGCTAGATACCCAACCTAGTTTACCTCCTGAAACAACTGAAGAAATACCAGAAGCGATCGCACCTTATTTGAAGTTGTCGCCGTATAAGTTACATATTCCTCAAGTATACGGATTGATCAGGCGATCGCACACTCGGCATCCAATATGGTTACTAGATCAGGTACCCGTTTATTCTGGTGGTGTAGATAGCTCAGTTGAAGGTCAGTTAATGCCAGAACTAGCTGCTGCTTGGAAAACAGCCCCAGCTTTACGTCAGCTTAATTGGCTATGGCAGATGGCTCAACTATGGCATCCCCTAAATACTTATAATGTAACCGCTAGTTTACTCACACCAGGACTACTGCGGGTAGAAGGTTCTATAGTCAGGCTGTTAGATTTACAACAGGATAATGTCACGCCCACGCTACAACAGCTAGGTGAATTGTGGTCGCAATGGGTAGAAGAATCACAACCAGTAATCAAGAATTTTTTAGCACAGCTTTGCCAGCAGTTAGACACAGGTGAAATCAGCCACTCAGATCAACTGGTGGCGCTGCTAGAGCGGGGAATCCCGGAGTGTGGTTCTTCACAAGCTAACGCCTATCAAGTTGCCACTTTCAGCGATACAGGTCCCAGTCGTCGTCGCAATGAAGATTCTTGTTATCCACCCAGTGGCTCAATCAGTGCTACTCAAACTAATGATCTATTAACAATTGTCTGTGATGGAATTGGGGGACATGAAGGAGGCGATATTGCCTCTAGCTTGGCAATTGAGACTATTAGAGAGCGAGTAGAAAATCTATCTGCTAATTGGGATTGGCATCCAACTACCGTCAACCTGGAATTAGAAAAGTCAGCCTGTATTGCTAATGACACGATTAGCCAACGTAACGACACAGAACAACGGCAAGAGCGCCAACGTATGGGTACGACGGTGGTGATGGCATTAGCACACCAATATGAAATTTATATTACCCATGTAGGAGACAGCCGCGTTTATAGAGTTAGTCGTACAGGTTGTCATCAAGTAACACTAGATGATGATTTGGCTTCGCGGGAGGTGCGACTAGGATATGCTTTGTATCGAGAGGCAGTACAGCATCCCGCTTCTGGCTCTTTAGTACAAGCTTTGGGGATGGGTGCATCAGGAATGTTGCATCCAACAGTACAACGCTTTATTGTTGATGAAGATTGTGTTTTTCTGCTCTGCACTGATGGGTTGAGTGACTACGACCGCGTGGAACAATATTGGGAAACAGAAATTTTACCGATTTTAGATAATCAGCTAGATTTAAAAACGGCTGCTCAAAGATTAGTACAGATTGCTAACAGCAAAAATGGACACGACAATGTGACAGTTGCGTTGGTGCATTGTCAAGTAAAACAAGGGGAGAGCACAGAACATCAATTGTCAGCCCCAGCAGCAGCTAGTTTAGCTGAAGATCCTAGTTTTGGCGATCCATCTCGAATAAAAACTCAGCGTTTGTCATCAAATCCTGCTCCCAAGCGTACTGGGATGCTATTGGGAATCTTTATACTAATGGGATTATTTGGAGGAGTAGCTTACGGGTTCGTTTCTGGACTTTTGCCGAAAATTTTTCTAAGTTCTGCTCCCAAACAATCACCAGCGATTTCTGAGACACCCCCTCAACCCCCCAATGATTCATCTACTCCTGAATTAGGAGGGCGATCGCTACTCCTAATTAATAGTGATACTACAAAAGATGCTTCGGGTAAATCAATTCCACTATTATTGCGCCCTGGATTTGATCAGTCCAACAGTAAGGCGGTGCTTGGGTTAATTCCAGCCAATAGTGTTTTGCAGGTGAGCCAAAAAAAGCAGATTTTAGAAGAAAAGTGGCTACAACTGAAAGTTTGCTCTCTGCCTCAAATCGCATCAAAACCGTCTCCAGCAAAATCACCTCAAAAGCCATTACCACAACTCAATCAGCAAGCCCCCGCCATTAACAAATCATCAGCAGTAAATCAAAAAAACACTTCCACAGGTACTTATCGTTTAGTACAACCAGGGCAATTAGGATGGATTCGAGAAACAGAAATTCTCCCTCTGAGTGCCGAAAATTCAACTGCTAATACTACTCAGCTAGGTAAATGTGCTAATCCTGTATCGGGTTCAACCGCTTCAACACCAAAACGAAAACCAAGCGCCTCGCCATAAGGGAGAGGGGAGAGGGGAGAGGGGGGAGGAGAGAGGGGCAGAGGGGTAGGGCAACTAAAGAATTTACATTTATACTCTCTGATTATTAAAAAACCCAACTTAGCCTCATAGTCGGTAGACTGTATAAGAAAGTGGTATTGCCGTAGCTGGAAGGTCAACGTCATTGAATGTCTGCCTTTGAAAATCTTTGCCTTACTGTTGCTATCGATCGCCTGACCTATGGACGATTAAACTTTGATGCGTCTATACAGGCAGAACACTTCGCTATCTGGGTTCTAAAAGCTCCTTGCCCTGGAGCTTATGTTCACTCTGACCGTAACTGGTCTGAGAATTTAACTCAAGCTTGGTTGGCATGGCAAGAAATGTTTAATCTACGCGGTCTCCCTCATGTTCCGCTTGTACATCATATTACAGGGGAGATGCGCGGTAAGCCTGCTTGGACATTGCCGCCACAGCCAAACATTGCAGCTACCGCTCCGATGCCCAGCTATGGCAGTCGTTTGATGCAGCACTTGGGAATTAGCCTTTGGGACTGGGTGTTTGATGGCTCAATTGAAAATAGTTTTGCTCAAAGCGAAGGAATTGCCATTGGGCAGAATAAACCTCTGCGCGTGAGATTAGAAATTCGTGACCCCGATATAATTCCCCTGCCTTGGGAAATTATGCAACCACAGGCTGGGAAACCAGCAATTTCTCTCAGCCAGAATTTATTATTCAGTCGCACTACCAGCGATGTTGATCCACTACAACCTGTTAAAACTGAACAAGCATTAAATATTTTATTGGTACTAGGACAAGAAACTGCTCCCGAATCTAATTCAGGTGGTGGTTTAAAGCTGGAACAAGAGGCAAATGTTTTAGCTAAAATTCTGGGAAATGGAACAGTCCCAGCCAATAATGCAAATTCTGTAAATGCGGCTCCTTGTCACGTAGATGTATTGGTACAACCAACACCTACGGAACTGATTAAAGCTTTAGAAACAGAAAATCATAATATCTTTTTCTATGCTGGTCACGGTGTCCCAGCACCAGATGGTGGCTTGTTATTTTTATCTCCTGATTCAACTCTCAATGGTACAGAATTAGCCCAGGTTTTAGTTCGTTGTCGGGTAAAGTTGGCTGTATTTAATGCCTGTTGGGGCGCTCAACCAGATCAAGATAATTACAAAGCAATTCCTCGTAGTAGCTTGGCAGAGGTGTTGATTCATCACGGGGTTCCTGCGGTTTTGGGGATGCGTGATTCGATCGCGGATGAGGAAGCTTTAACTTTTATTCAAGCTTTTGCTCAAGCTTTAGTACAACGGATGCCTATTGATCAGGCGGTGGCGGTGTCAAGGCAACAATTGTTAACTATCTATAAATTTAATCAACCTGCCTGGACTTTGCCTGTTCTATATATGCACCCAGAATTTGATGGTATGCTGCTTCAGCCTATTGGAGAAGGAATTACTGAATTACCAGGGATTCCTTTAAAATTATTAGGAGAAAGCACACCAATAGCTTCTTTGCGTTCATTGGAAGAAATAGGTAAAATTTGGCAGATTCGCGGTGCGAAGATGCGGGTAGGACGTAGCCAGGATAATGATCTGGTAATTGAGAAGCCGGAAGTTTCTAGAAAACACGCTGAAATTATTGTGCGTGATGCTTTTTCCAGCAATCAAGTCCAGTATCAATACTTTTTGCGTGATCAATCTAGTTTTGGCACATTCCTTTTTACAGGTAACGGCTGGCAAAAAGTCCACCATCAGGAGGTTATTTTGGAATCGGGAGCCAAGCTAAAGTTTGGAAGTACTGAAAGTCAACCGATGGAATTTATTATTGATGGGAATTTGTAAAGACCTTATACGGGTGTCTAGAAGGGTTCAACTGAGATCTGGCACCAACTAACACATAGCATGAGGCAGAGCCTCAACGCATTCTTTCCTAGTTTGAACCTGGGAACGAGATTATAAGAATTTCTCTGCCGATGCTAAGATTGCAGAGAATTTAGTCACGCATATTTAAAATTATAAAAATTCCCTCTGTCCAGAGAGTGATATCTATAAAAATAAATTTCAAACGTTGCGGAACTAACTCGCGTAACAATGTAGCTAAGAATACAAAGAAATAATCAATAGTGACTATAGCAATAAACAAAGGGGTGGGACGATGAGCAACAAAGATATTTCTTCTAAATTGACTGAGGATGCTTTTTCACAAATGCAAGGTGAACTTCTAAGTTTAATTTTACAACCAGAAGATACTAATTATCCGTTGAATCCTGCCGATATAGCTTCAGAGGCATTTTTTACGGCTCTAGAACAGCAGTTTGATCTAGAGGAATGGTCAGATGAAGAGATATCTGTGCGATCGCAAGCTTTGTTTAGTTCGCTAGACTCTTGCTGGGAACAAGCCTCATCAGCTACCGCAGATACTTTAACAGCGTCTTTATTAGACAAATTTGGGGCGCGTGTACCTCAAGAGTGGTTGAGTGCGATCGCCCAAAAAGCACAAGCAGTTATTTCTTCAAATCTGTCTGTAGCAGAGAAATTAGTGCAATGCGTACAGCAGCAACTTCCTCATTGGGGAGAAGAAGATTTAATTGTCTTCTCGCGTCCTTTAGCTTATGCGATGCGTGGAGAAAATAATCCTGTTGAATCAACGCTTAATGCTATCCCAGAAATTGAGTGGTCTGAATTATCTGATATGGAACAAGTACGTTTAAGTATGGCGATCGCACGATACGCCCTTGATTCAATTAACAATTAACAATTATCAATTATCAGGTTGCTTGCCTTGTGCTTTGGTTTATGGAAAATCCCAGACATCAAAATACAGTTGTGCGGTAATTCTTCATTGTTTATTGTTAATTGTTCATTGTTCATTGAAAAAAGCGGGTAGCGAAGTTTTGCGATCGCGTCGGTGATAATTCTCTCGCCTTGAGAATTGCCGCAGCTAAAAAGGCATAAGACATTATGCCTACTAATACCAGTAATAATCCACTATAAAAACCTGTCGCGTTCCAAAGGGCGTGCATGACTGCGGCGCTTAAATAACCGATGGCTAAAATTCGCCAGCGTTGACTAGGTTTAAGTACACTTAACCCAATAAAATAGCCCAGATAGCCACTATAAGCCATGTGACCAGCAATAGATCCAATTATCCTGGGAATTAATAACTGTAAACCTGATTCTGCACCTAAAGCTTGGATAGTTTGAGGTACATATTGCCCTAATGTTTCAAAAAGTGTAAAGCCAACTGCTGAAGCTGTACCTAGTAAAATACCATCAAGTGGTTCATTAATACCAATACGTTCTCGCCAACGGTTAGGCAGTTGTTTTCCAATTAACAAAGCTAATATTACAGGCAAAGCTTTGAGCAACTCTTCCAATAAACCAGCGCCAAACAGCATCCGAATTAGCAAGCTAGGAAAGCTAACTGCTTCACCTGTATTTGGTAGATTTCCAGGCAGGATACCACGAAAAACTAGGATAAATAATGGCAGGATTGGACTTAATAAAATTAGTATAGTTGTAATAGCTGAACCAAACAGTAGCCACCAAGGTTTGCGCTTACCGCATAATTGGTAAACAAAATAGTAAGCAGCACCAGCTAGGTAAATTGCTACTAAAATTAAATTAAAGTAAGTAGCATTTGGCTGACCTACGGTAGCAAACATTAATACTACAAATATTACTGTAATGATAGCTGGTACTAAGAAAGCTTTTTTAGTTAAATCTCTGCCAGTGGAAACAATGGGAAATAACTGAGAAAAACTTACACTATTAGGCGGAAAATTATTGGAATTATTAATAGCAGGTGTTTGAGGAGTAACGGCGACAGTTTTTTGATGTGGTGTTACTGGCGGAGGTGCTGCTTGAGTTGTGGCGTATGATTGTTGATATTCAAAAAGAAATTCAGCCCCATTTAAACCTAAGATGATGCGATCGCCTGGTTGTAATTTTTGGCATCCTTGTAGGCGTTGCCCATTAATATAAGTGCCGTTAGCACTATTTAGGTCGCAAATTTCCCACGCAGATGAACCGCCATGCGGTGGTAAGGGACGAATTGCTATATGTCTGCGTGAGACAGCGCCATAATTATTATTGAGGACAATTTGGCAACTAGGTTCACGCCCAATTACTACTTCTTGATCTGAAGGTAGTGGATACAGAGGCGTTTGTACGCCCACTGTCGAATTGGGAGACAAATTTCTAATAAAAGCACTGTGAGGTTGAAATGTCATATATAGCTATCAGCTATCAGCTATCAGCTATCAGCTATCAGCTATCAGCCATCAGCTTGAAAAGCATTGAGTTTGTTTCTTAATAATAGTGCGATCGCACTATTATTTATTAGACATCTCCAAAACAGAATGTAGAGACGTTGTATACAACGTCTCTACATTGGTTGCAGGAAACTATTTACTAGCTGCTTATTGATTTGCATTAGCGTTACGGACTGCTGCATAGAAGCAAAAAGCAGATAGAGGTATACTAGCTGCCAAAATTATGCTAGTTACTAAACTGCCTAATTCCGGTTCTCCAGAAGAAAGTTCAAATACTGAACCTACGGCTGCGATCGCTGCTACACAAGAACCTAACAATAAAAAACCACTTTTTGGACTATCGATCATTATTTAGAAGCGCCTTAAGTTACTGGTTTTACAGCTTGAACTGAAAAGCCTTTCTTTTTCAATTCTTCAGTTAAAGCTAAAGCATTGTCTACACGATCAACAAATAATACACCATTCAGGTGATCCATTTCGTGTTGAATGGCGCGAGACAATAATCCTGTTGCTTTAATGGTTTTAGGGCGACCTTGTTCGTCTTTGTATGAAACTTCCACCATTTCAGGTCTAATTACATCCATGTAAACTCCAGGGATGCTGAGACAACCTTCTTGATCGGCGCACACTTCACGACTAGCGCGTTTGATGGTTGGGTTAATTAATACTAAGGGTGGCGCTGCTGGGTTATCTGGTTCGCAGTCTATGACAATTAATTGTTTGTTAACGGCTACTTGAGGCGCTGCTAGACCGATACCATCGGCACTGTACATGGTTTGCAGCATTTCTCGGACTATTTGCCGAATTTCATTATCTACGCTAGAAATACGCTTGGCGGGTTGTCGGAGGACGCGATCGCCTAAATAATGGATCTCTAAAGGAGGTTTTTCTAACTTTTGCTTTTCAACAGCAACTAGAGATGGCATGGAATTTTGACTCGCAGAGACGGCTAGATTTTAAACAGCGTTATTTTTTCATCTTAACAGTTAGCTTTATATGTAGTGCGAGCATCTTGCCTGGGTGTCACTTGCTGCGTAATTCCTGGTTTTTTTACTCAATACTAAAAATTGTTTATGCGATCACAATGGGAATCCTTATTACAAAATCTTGGTGAGTGGCAAGGTTCATTTACCCAAGTATCGCCACAGGGCGCTGTCTTAGAAGATACGACTACAATTGTCTCTCTTGAAGGAATTAACGATAACCAAACAGTTCGTCAAACTCTCCGGTTTTTCCGTGCTGGTGGTGTCGATGAGAAGGTTTTAGAATACAGTTCCCTCGGAAGAGGGGTGATGTTTTTTGAAAATGGCGCTTTTTCTCAAGGTTCAACTCAGTGGGGACCCTTTTCTGAATTTGGGGCAGAATTTGGGTTAATTCATGGCGATCGGCGTTTGCGTTTCGTGCAGCTATTTAATCGTGAGAGTAAACCCGATAAATTTACGTTAATTAGAGAAAAGTTAGCTGGTACAGACGCACCGGAAAATCCACAACTGACTGTAGAGCAACTGTTGGGAGACTGGCAGGGGGAAGTAGTAACAATATATCCCGATTGGCGATCGCCTGATACTTATCCCATGTCACTTAAATTACATCTTGATAATAGCGATCGCTTAGTACAGCAGTTAAATTTTGGTAAAGGTGAATCATCTCGCACAATAGCTTCTAGCGCCAGAATAGATGGCAATATTCTCCACTTCGATCAAAGTTCTCAACCTGTGCAAGTTTTATTGCTACCAGATGGCGGGTCTGCTAATTTTCCATTAGAAATGAAGCCACGCCAACCCTTCTTTTTAGAAGTTGGTTGGTTAATTCAACCATATTTACGCCAGCGTATGATTCGGAGTTATAACGATAAAGGAGAATGGGTTAGTCTGAGCTTAGTTACAGAACATAAAATTATTGGATAATTGAACGTACCCATAATCGAAACTCTCGCATTCTGGCATTTTCGCCTTTTTCAGAGTCAGGCTGCATAAATCTAGCTAATTCTTTGATGGAAAATGATGCAAATGCCAAACTTTTTTTAGATTCAATATATCCTGTATTTGTCAAAATATTTATAATTAAATTTTCATTCTTCCATCGCCAAATTTCTGGCACTTTTAATTCAAAATAAACCTGCATCTTATCAATTGATGAATGGGTAGTATCAATTTCAATTGCTAAATCAGGAGGCGGATCAACTGTAAGATCTATCTTTAATTTACCGCGCATCAATGGCTCATTTTGAATGTAAAAGCATTCATCAGCTTCTTTGCCAACTGCTTGGGGTTGCGATCGCCATGTTGTCGATTTCAAACCCATAATTTCCATGCCCAATTCTTCTGATAAAGCTACTATTAACCTGCCAAGAGTCCAACTATATCTTTCATGTTCAGGCAGTGGTGTCATCAGTTCTAAAGTTCCTTTATAGTAAGTCATGCGCGGTACTGAATGTTCCGCAAAGACTTCTAGAAGCTGCTCGTACATTTCCCAACTAATGTTATATAACACTAGATAAGAATTGTTAACTGGGGGTGAGCCTGCTGTTACGGTTTGAGCCACCATAATTTGGAAATTCCTCTGGAAGAGGTAAAAGGCAAGCAAGATATTTACTATATTATTAGTATATTTGTCAATTTAATCTATGGCTACTTACAACGAGGTATATATGCCTACTTATAACGAGGTATTGAATCAAGTTCAAAGCCTTCCGTCTAAAGATCAAATTAGATTATTAGAAGAATTGAAAAAGATTGTTTATCATCCTGTCGAAGTTGAAGGAGATGATGAGGTAATTTCGGTAGAAGAAATAGCAGAAAGTGAAGCAGCTTTGCAAGATTATTTAGCAGGCAGAGATTCAGGAATATCTTCAAAAGAACTTAAATCAAAGCTATTTGGAGACAAAATTGGCTGACTACATTCTCTTGAAACCTGCACAACGCTATTTAGAGTGAATGCAACCAGATGACCAAGTGCGTATTATCAATGCTTTAGATACCTTAGTTAAAGATTTTACAGGACTTGATATTAAATCTTTAAAAGGTCGCCCTGAGTTACGATTGCGTGTTGGTAAATATCGGGTGTTGTTTATTGAGGATAAAGACAATCAGTTATATGTAATCGCAGCTATTGGTTCTCGCGGGGATGTTTATAAATAGGAGCGATCGCGCAACGCAACCTATCAGGGAATTTAATGTTGGGTTTCCTTGCGTCAACCCAACCTACATAGCTTTATATTTCTGATTTGATATTTAATAAATGCTTTGCCTTATTTAAACGATAAGAATACATTGGTGAAGACCGGATTTGCTGGTCTAGTTGAGCAATTAAATCATCTAAAATAGATATACCAGCGTCAGCACGTTGGCAAACTTCTTTGATTTTTGCGGATGTTTGCTTAACTTGTTCTAAGTTAGGAAGGGGTTGATTTTGTGTCATGGTAAGTTAAAATTCCTTTTTTCTTCGCGGATAGATGCTTCGGCTGCATCTATTATGGCTTGTGCTTCAGCTATAGATCTATTTAGTAACTCAAGAATAGCCCTGTCAGCAATGGGTTGAGATTCTGCAATCCTACCAAGTAAGGTATTAAACCTAGAATAGTAGGTGTATGCCTTTTCTCTAATATTATCAAAGTCTTCTAGAGCTATAAGAGTTGTTTCAGTCTCGCCATAGTTTTGAAAAATTGTAAATCCTGTGGCTGTTGCTTGATGAATGATAGCTAAAAGCCGTCTTTGCAATTCTAAAACTGTTGTGATTATATCTTCAGGGATTAAAGCCATTCGTGCTGTTTAGAAAAAGCGATTACCTAGAGCTAAAAAAATAGTTTTTCCTGCTTCATAAATTTATGCAAGAAGATTGTATAAAAGCAGAAGTGATCGCATCGTTATTATGTTTGTATTTAATAAAATGCAATCGCTCTGCCTTCAATCAAATGTGGCTTAAATCTGGATGAATTGTAGAGCTACCATATTTGTTAAAGTTGACCAAGTAGATTTTGAACGCGCAAAAGCAGAGGCGCTACTACGTCCTTCACTTTTGTAGGTATCCCACAAGCGATCAACCAGTTTAGCTCCCCATTCTTCCCACAATTCTTCTACTGGTTTAATCCAGTTTCCGTCCTTAATAAATACTCGAAATGCGGCAAGTACAGGCATATAAAAAATGTCACCGATAGTTAGTTGACTGACATAGCCTGTGATCAATTTCATTTGTTTCTGTGAACACCCGCTAACTTTGGCAATGACAATCTTTTTGCCGCTTGCTCCTGTTCCGTTAACCTGTTCATGCTGTTTGATAATCTGTTCTTCTAACCACAGAATATCTTTTAGTAATGGAATAACTTTCTTATACTTTTCCTCATCCCACTCTTGAACTAAAGTACCGCGTGATTGATAAGCCTTGATAGGATGTTTATCTTGGCGAAAATCGAATAATTCGTTATTTAGTAGTGCTAAACGGCGAACTATGTCAGTTACATCATACTCAGCTTTTCCATCGAATTCCCCATCTTCATTAGGTTTAAAAATCACATTGCGCCGATATTCATCAGGTAAAGCTGTCTCTATCGGCTTCCAAATGTGATCTAAATTCTTTAATGCGTAAACAGGGACTGATAAGCTAAGGTTACGAGCATAACTTATTTGAGAAATTTCACTTTCTTCAATTCCCACTGCTACAGAAAGTTGTACATAAGCTTTTGAAATCTTAGGATATGATTCTTTTAGTTTATGCTGCCCATGCAAAGCGTGCATTAGAGCTTTGTAAGTGTGTCCTCCATTAATTACACCATGACCAAGAAAATCACCTTCATCTTCCGTAGTAGGTACTTCAAGTTCTAGCTCAACTTTGAATTCTCCCCCGTCCATTCTCTTTGGTGCTGAGATTTTATTAGCAATTAGCATAATTCCACTGTTGAACAGGATGAATTTTTCAGGCTCCTTGTTCAGAGTTTTGAGCATTGCTTTAGCTGGCTTTGCACTTAAACTGGCATTGCGTGCATTTGGTCCGTATGGTAATTCTTGGGGAATCTCTGGTGCGGAGACAGTAAGATTCCAAATTTCTGTGCTGCCTTCAACGTAGCTACGGCAAGCATTCTTAGCTGAAAAAGCTAACTCTAATGTCTTCATATTTTTCCTGTTTTGTTTTTGTTCGACAGAACGACGGGTTCAACAGAACCTCTGTAAAGAGTAGCACAAAGAAAATGAATTTGGTTTGGCTGTCTTAGCAAATCGAAAAATTTAGGCTTTAAATAGAGACAAGGAGCGCCTCTATTTAAAGCCTACTTATTGTGTATTACTCAATTCCTTCGATTCTGTCCTCAACCTCTTGATACAACTCGCGCAAACGATCTAAATTATCCTCGCTAGTCTCCCAATAACCGCGCCCATTCACTTCCAACAAAGTTGATACCATCTTGCGGAAAGAATTGGGATTGAGATTCATCAATCGCTTACACATTTCCTCATCTTTGATAAAGGTGCTATTCGCATCTTCATACACCCAGTTATCAACAGCGCCAGCAGTTGCACTCCAACCCATAGTATTAACTAAACGCTTTGAAAGTTCGCGCACACCTTCATAACCATGACTTAACATTCCCTCGTACCACTTAGGATTAAGTAACTTGGTACGGGCATCTAAACGCACGGTTTCTGATAAGGTACGAACTTGAGCGTTAGCGGTAGTAGTGTCAGCAATATAAGATGCTGGTTTTTTACCGTCACCCCGTAAAGTTTCAACAATTTTTGTGGGGTCGGAGTCGAAATAGTGAGAAACGTCGGTTAAGCTGATTTCGGAAGAATCTAAGTTTTGGAATGTAGCATCAGCCGTTTTTAATGCTGATTCAAATATCTTCCGTGATTCTCCCATCATGCCTGGATTATCTGCACTAAAGGCAAAAGATTTGCGATTTAAGTACATTTCCTGTAACTCAGATTCGCTTTCCCAACTGCTGTTTTCTACTGCTAGGTTGATGTTAGAAGAATAAGAACCGGAAGCATTAGAGAACACGCGAGTTGCAGCTTGACGCAGGTTAATACCCATTTCTTCTGCTTGCAGCAATGCGTGTTTGCGGATGAAGTTCATTTCTAAGGGTTCATCCGCTTCTGCTGCCATTTTCACACCTTGGTCAAGCAAGTTCATTTGGTTGATGAACAAGTCGCGGAATACACCTGAACAGTTAATTACAACATCAATGCGAGGACGACCTAATTCTTCTAAGGGAATTAGGTGTAATTTGTTCACCCGTCCTAATGCGTCTGGTACTGGTTTTACACCAATCATCCACATGATTTGGGCGAGAGATTCACCGTAAGTTTTGATGTTGTCTGTTCCCCAAAGTACACAGGCGATAGTTTCAGGCCAGTTGCCGCCATTATCCAGTTTTTGACGCGCTAATAGTCGGTCTACAACTATTTTGGCGGATTTAACTGCTGCTTCGGTGGGGATAGATTGGGGGTCGAGGGCGTGCATATTCTTACCTGTAGGTAAGACATCAGGGTTACGGATGGGGTCGCCTCCTGGCCCTGGTAGAATATATTCGCCTTCTAATCCTCGCAGTAATGCGCCAAGTTCGTTATCTGCACAAACTTGTTTGAGGCAAAATTCCAGATATTCAAATAGCGGTTTAATCGCTTCTGGGTCAACTTTGGGATAACCTGCTTGATGTAATGCTTCAATCCAAGGTTCCTTTTTACCCATGTTGAAAAAGTTCAACTTGGAAACTAAGGAAACACGCCCATCCGCGTCGGTTTGTTCTTTGACTAAAGCAGCAACAGCAGCGCGACAAGCGAGGGTAATGTCTTGGAGAAGTTGGACATCTTCTAATACGCCGCGATCGCTTCCTTGATATACTTCGTCAATATTACGCCCTAAACTATTGGCGATGATGCGGGAAAGACTGAGAATATTTTCTTCTTCTCGATCTAGATTAGCAATGTTGACGAGAGTTGCGATCGCTTCCTCAGCAGTTGGCGGTTTACCAATTACGTGCAACCCACAAGGTAACAACCGCGATTCAATCTCCATTAACTTGCGGTACACATTGCCAACGATGGTATCCCGTTCCTCACTATCCATATCCTTCGCGTCGGTTTCTGGCAGGTTAATATCCTTATCCAGATTCACTATCCGACACTTATCCATGATGGTGTTAACAATGGGGATACCACGTCCGGTATCTTTCAAGGTTTGATAAGAAGCAATTAACTCGCTGAGTTCTTTTAACCCCTTATACAACCCAGCATTTTCAGCAGGTGGAGTTAAATAGGAGATGGTTGTTGCATAACTGCGACGTTTAGCAATTGTCGCTTCACTGGGGTTATTTGCTGCGTAGTAATAAAGATTGGGAATTGAACCAATTAAGTTATCTGGATAACACTCTCCAGACATCCCCATTTGCTTACCAGGCATGAATTCCAAAGAACCGTGTGTGCCGAAATGTAGCACAGCATCAGCTTTCCAAATTCTTTCTAAATATGTGTAGTAAGCTGCAAAACCGTGATGGGGACTCGCAGAACGAGAGAATAACAACCGCATCGGGTCGCCTTCATAACCAAATGTTGGCTGAACGCCGATAAAGACATTCCCGAATTGCTTACCATAAACTAGCAGGTTTTGTCCATCGCTGTTGAGATTTCCAGGCGGTGGCCCCCAGTTTTCTTCTAAACGCTGCGAATAAGGTGTCAGTTCTTCATATTCTGGTACTGACATCCGGTAAGCTACGTTTAATTCTGGGCTGCTATATTGTGCTTGCGCGTCATGGATGACTTGTTCCATCAATTCTTTGGATGACGCGGGTAAGTTTTGCACGTCATAACCGTTGTGTTGCAATGCTTGCATTGCTTCATAGATGGAACCAAATACATCTAAGTAAGCAGCCGTACCAACATTACCTTTATCTGGAGGGAAGCTAAAAACGGTAATGGCAATTTTTTTATCTAATTTTGGTTTGCGGCGTAGTGTTGCCCATTTTAAGGCGCGTTGAGCGACAGATTCGATCCGGTCTTGAAGTGCGATCGCTTTTCCAGTAGCGCCATCTCTTCCAGATAAAATAATCGGCTCAATTGCCCCATCTAATTCAGGAATCGCAATTTGTAATGCTACTTGAATTGGGTGCAATCCTAAATCACTCTCCTGCCATTCTTCCGTAGTTTGGAATACCAAAGGCAGGGCAACCATGTAAGGACGATTTAAGCGTTTTAAAGAGTCGATCGCTTTCGGATGATCTTGTCTAGCAGGGCCACCTACTAAGGCAAATCCAGTTAAAGATACAACTGTATCTACAATAGCGGTTTGTCCCTTAGAAAGTGGATCGTAGAAATAAACATCAATGGGTTTGGAGAAGTCTAAACCACCTGCAAACACAGGTATTACCCGTGCGCCCATCGCTTCCATTTCTTGCACGATCGCCACATAGTGAGCATCATCACCTGTAACTAGGTGGGTGCGTTGCAATACTAAACCGATGCAAGGCGCAAGAGGATCTTTTAAATCTTCTGGAATATCTTTACGGCTGTTGTACCAGTTGAAATATTCTTTAGCATCCTCATACATTTGAGGCGCTAAAGGATGCCAGATGCCCATATCTGGGTAAGTTACGGGTTCATTGTATTTGAGAGCCGCGAAATTTCGCATCTCTCCACCTTTGAAAACATATTTATCTGCCAGCATCAGCAGGAAGTTTTCGAGGTTTTCAGAGGAACCACCCAACCAATATTGGAAACTTAGCATGAAGTTTCTGGCATCCTGCGCTTTGTCCATTGGGAGGTATTTCAGGACTTTAGGCAGGGTTTGCAACAGCTTCAGCATTCCGTCTTGGAAGCCAGCACCAGATTTTTCCTTGCGCTTCCGCATGAATTGAGCGATCGCACTCTTAGATTGCCCTAATTGTGCCATTGAGAAGCTACCCATCTTATTCAGGCGCATCACCTCTGGCATAGAGGGGAAGACGACTGCAACATCAAGGCGATCGCGGTGGGGTTCTACTGCTGCTACAACCTTTTCAGCTAAGTCTTCAATAAAAATTAGTGAAGCTATGAATATATTGGCTTTTTCTACATCCCGCTTTAAATCTGCATAATTTTCAGGATCTCTAAGTTCTTCTAGCAGATAGCCACTAATTTCAATAGCCATCTGTGGGTGGTTCTTATTAATTGAGCGAACGGCTGCTGAGAGGGCGCTCTGGTACTGCGGCTCTAGCACGACATAGACCACCTTAAGTAACGATCTGCCCCTAATATCATCTGGGGCTATGTGGCGAATGGTGGACTTGACGTGAGTGAACATACGGTGTTGCTCCTTCGATGGTTCTCTTGGTGCAAGGATCAGTTAGCGTCATTAATTGGGGACGCATCAGTTGTTTTACCAAAAAATGCTGTCCTGATGGGGCTTTTGGCGCTTATCTGACACAATTTGATATAAAAAATGATACCTTTATTTACGTTTCTTTACATAAATAATAGTAAAGCTAGGAATTAATTTACAATTATTTACATATTTTCAATTAAAGGTTATTGCCAAAAATACAAAAATATGATCAAAAATGGTATAAACATAGTATAACTAAGGTTGGCTATAACTATATTGAGGAGCCAGTGAGTGAAAACTGCTATTTCTCTGCCAGATGCAATTTTTGAAGAAGCTGATGCAGTTGCTAAACGATTAGGAATGTCTCGAAGCGAACTTTACACTGAAGCATTAAAAGTATATTTGCAGCGTTATAACCGAGAGCAGATTTTATTCAAGCTAAATGAGGTTTACCCTCAAGAATCTTCCAAGTTAGATCCTGTAATGTCAAAGATGCAGTTTATGTCTCTACAGCGTGAGGATTGGTAGTGTATCGTGGAGAGATTTGGTGGGCAGATTTACCTGATCCAATTGGTTCAGAACCAGGCTATCGTAGACCTGTACTGATTATACAGGATGATACATTTATCCAAAGTCGTATCAGGACGGTGATTGTTGTAGTTATCACCTCCAATATTGAACTTGCAAATGCACCTGGAAACGTTTTGTTATCCTCTCAAACAAGTGGTTTACCTAGAGATTCCGTTGTAAATGTTTCACAAATACTTACTGTAGATAAGTCATTTTTGACTGAGCGTATTAGTTCGTTACCAGTGAGTTTGCAAGAAGAAGTAGATGCAGGTTTGCGAACAGTTTTGTATCTTTAAACTTTTAATAATTTATAAGTTAAAAACAATTAAATGTGTTAGAGCAAGCAGTTGATATTTTAATTCTCTCAAATGGCCCTGGAGAGTTGGCGACTTGGGTGCGACCTGTAGTTAAAGCTTTGCGGCAACAGTTGGGTATTGAGCAATCGCATATACGCATTTCAGTAGTTTTATCACCTTGTCCAAATGCAAGTGGTAAAGAAGTAGCGATCGCACAAAGTTATCCAGAAGTAGATCGAGTTCAAGGCGCAGAGGATTTTTTGCCGTTTTTATTGTCGGGTAAAACAGCAGAAAATTGGGACTGGCGCGATCGCGGTGTAGTTTTATTTTTAGGTGGCGATCAGTTTTTTCCTGTTGTAATTGGTAAGCGTCTTGGTTATCGCACTGTGATTTATGCGGAATGGGAGGCGCGTTGGTATCGCTGGGTTGATCGCTTTGGGGTGATGAAACCGGAAGTAGTTGCGCGTGTACCCCAGAAATATGCCCACAAATTTACGGTTGTCGGGGATTTGATGGCAGATGTAGGTACTGGTGACTGGGGACTAGAGACTGGGGAAAATATAACCAATTCCCAATCACCAATCACCAATCACCAATCACCAGAATTAATTGGATTGTTGCCTGGGTCGAAAGCTGCTAAGTTGGCTCAGGGTGTGCCTTTGTGTTTGGCGATCGCACAACACATTCACAATATTAGACCCCAAACTAAGTTTGTAATTCCTGTTGCACCAACTTTAGATATACAAACTTTAGCTAGTTTTGCCAATCTTCAACAAAATCCTGTAATTAAATTAGTCAATGGGGCAACGGCAGAATTAATTATTCCTGATATTAATAATGAAAAACCGTATTTAAAAACCTCTACTGGTTTACAAGTAGAACTCTGGACTGATTTCCCTGCTTATGATTTATTATCTCAGTGTTGCCTTTGTATAACTACAGTTGGAGCTAATACGGCTGAATTAGGCTCTTTAGCTGTACCAATGATTGTGTTACTACCTACACAACAAATTGAGGCGATGCGTGCTTGGGATGGCTTACCAGGTTTATTAGTGAATTTACCAGGAGTTGGAACACCTTTAGCAAAAATAATTAACCGGATAATTTTACAGTACTTACCAGGTAAAAATTTTGCATGGCCCAATATTTGGGCTAAAGAACAAATAGTTCCAGAATTATTAGGGAAACTTCAGTCTCAAGAAGTTGCTCTGTTTGCTTTGGATTTACTTAACCATCCAGACAAATTGCAAGAAATGCGATCGCGTTTGCGTCAGGTTCGAGGTCAAGCAGGAGCATCACAAAAGTTAGCTAACATTGTCGCTGAAGAAGTTTTAAACTTGCAATCAATCTCAAATCATCATGAAGACTGACCGTCCCGACGACCTAACTCATACACACCACCAATAACACAAGCAAGTATTCCGATACTGATAGCCCAACTACGACCTAATCCAATTTCTACGCCGTAATTGCACAATAATCCAATGCCTAGAAATGGCACGATACTAAACAGGGATGCGTAAAAAGCATTTTGTGATTCCCTAGCTTTACGGGTGCGTTCAAATTCCTTTTCAGAAGTATAGAGCGATCGCTCGGCAAAGTTAAACCATTGCTGTAACTTTTCCATTACCCACTCACTAACTGGAAAAAAGCCTAAATATAAAGCTATAGACCACAAACCAATACCAGATAGCTGTGTAGCATCCAAAGCAAATTGAAACGGGAAAATTTCAGTCAGCATGGCTTAAGGAACAACTTTGAGCAGTCGCTCAGAAAAATATGACTGAATTTTAACAGAATCGCGGATCAATCTCTTTGCTTAATTACTTAACTTCTGAGCTAGAAATTCTGTAGTAAGGTAGAACAGGGTTCACTTATATAATTGTTTCCCTTCGTATACTGTAAAGAGCCGAAGCGTGCCTATCAACGATCGCTTGCGAATAGATGTCCTGAGCCTATTTCCTGATTTTTTCAGTTCTCCCCTAAATTCAGGGCTATTAGGTAAGGCTTTAGCTAAACAAATTGCCGAAGTTCATCTGGTTAACCCCCGCGACTTTACCACCGATAAACATCGGCGCGTCGATGATGAACCTTACGGTGGCGGTGTCGGGATGTTGATAAAACCAGAGCCAGTTTTTGCGGCTGTGGAGTCGTTGCCGATTTTACCTAGACGGGATGTGATTTTAATGACACCCCAAGGGGAACCACTTAAGCAGCCGTTATTGCGAGAATTAGCTACATATGACCAGTTAGTGATTATTTGTGGACATTATGAAGGCGTAGATGAGCGAGTGCTAAATTTGGTAACTCGCGAGGTGTCTTTAGGTGATTTTGTCTTGACTTGTGGTGAAATTCCTGCACTAGCTTTAATTAACGGAGTAATCCGTTTACTACCAGGAACAGTTGGCAAAGAAGAGTCACTTAAAGCAGAAAGTTTTGAGGCTGGCTTATTAGATTATCCTCAGTACACCCGCCCTGCTAAATTTCGCGATTGGGAAGTTCCAGAAGTGCTGAGATCTGGAAATCATGCGGAAATTGCTCGTTGGCGGCACGAACAACAAATTCAAAAAACCCGCTTACGCCGTCCAGATATTTATGCTGAGTGGTTGGAGGATTCTGAGTCCCAATCAAATAATTTCGAGAATTAATACCAATGAAAGTAAATGAGCGTTACCAATATTTGATGTAGAGACGTACCAGGGTACATCTCTACGCATTGCTGATTTTTGCGTTAATAATGCGTAAGTCTTAATTTAAAATCTAAAATCTACAACTTAAAGATCAACTGATGGCTAATATTCGTATCGGTAACGGTTATGATATCCACCAATTAGCTAATAATCGTCGCCTGATTTTAGGCGGTGTAGAAATTCACCATGAACTCGGTTTGTTAGGGCATAGTGACGCTGATGTTCTTACCCACGCAATTATGGATGCGATGTTAGGGGCGTTAAGCTTAGGAGATATTGGTCATTATTTTCCCCCAACTGATCCGCAGTGGGCAGGGGCAGATAGTTTAGTATTACTGTCGCAGGTTAATCAGCTAGTGCAGGATCAGGGTTGGCGAATTGGTAATATTGATTCAGTGGTAGTGGCAGAAAGACCAAAACTTAAGCCTCATATTGCAGCAATGCGCGATCGCATATCCGATGTTTTACAAGTAGAACCCAATCAAGTTGGTATCAAAGCTACCACCAACGAAAAGTTAGGACCAGTTGGCAGAGAAGAAGGTATAGCTGCTTATGCTGTTGTGCTGTTAGTTGCTGATAGTTAATTATATTTGAGATCGGTAGGGGCAAACGGCTGTTTGCCCCTACTAGAGATATTGAGCAGGGCGCAGAGGAGATTTAAATAATATTCACTTCTCCCCCCCTCCCTCCTCTCCCCTCCCCCTTACTCAGTTCTAATGATGGCTATCATTTCTAAAACTTGGCGGCGTTGGTTAGCTTTCTTGCTATGTGCGATCTGTGCGATCGCACTCAATGGCTGTAACCAGCTTGAATTAAAAACAGATGCAGCACAAGTATCTCAAATTGTTGTCAGCGTCCTCAGTGACCCCAAAACCTTTAATTATCCCCTCAATCAAGAATCACCAAGTATTTTCGGTCTTACTTATGAAGGGTTAATTACTGAAAATGGATTTGGAGAAATCGAACCTGCTTTAGCTGAATCTTGGGAAATCGCTGAAGATAAGCAGCGAATTGTTTTTAACCTACGCCCAGGTTTGAAGTGGTCAGATGGCGCACCATTAACCGCAGATGATGTCATTTTTACCTACAATGACATCTACTTAAATGAAGCAATTCCTACTGATGCTAGAGACGTTCTTCGGATCGGGGAAAGTAGAGCATTACCTACTGTGCGTAAACTAGATGAACGCCGAATTGAATTTACTACTCCCGAACCTTTTGCACCGTTTCTCCGCACTATAGGTTTGCCAATTTTACCTGCTCATGCACTACAAAAATCTGTAAAGACTAAAGACCAAAATGGCAAGCCTAAATTTCTTACCACTTGGGGAATTAATACTCCACCCAACCAAATTATCACTAATGGTCCTTATAAATTAGAAAACTATGCTACTAATCAAAGGGTAATCTTTCGGCGTAATCCTTATTACTGGCGTAAAGATGCTCAAGGTAATTCCCAACCTTATATTGAGCGCGTAATTTGGCAAATTGTAGAATCTACTGATACATCTTTGTTACAGTTTCGCTCTGGAGGATTAGATTCTATTGGTGTGCAACCCGATTATTTTTCTTTATTAAAACATGAAGAAAAACGCGGTAAATTTACAATTTATAATGGTGGAGCAGCAGCAGGTACAAACTTTATTTCCTTTAATCTCAATCAAGGTAGCAGAAATGGTAAGCCTTTAGTTGACCCAATTAAATCTCGCTGGTTTAATCAAGTTGAGTTTAGACAAGCTGTTGCTTATGCCATTGATCGTCAGCGAATGATTAATAATACTTTTCGGGGGTTAGGTACGCTTCAAAATTCACCAATTTCTGTACAAAGTCCTTACTACCTTTCCCCAGAAGAAGGTTTAAAAGTTTACGATTATAATCTAGAAAAAGCGAGAAAATTACTTGTAGATGCCGGATTTAAATACAATAGTAGCAACGAACTACTAGATGCTGATGGCAACCGTGTACGCTTCACTTTAATCACAAATGCAGGTAATAAAATTAGGGAAGCTTTGGGTTCACAAGTTAAACAAGACCTCAGTAAAATTGGGATTCAAGTAGACTTTAATCCTATTGCTTTTGGTGTGTTAGTAGATAAACTTAGCAATACTCTTGAGTGGGAATCCTATCTTCTGGGTTTAACTGGTGGTGTAGAACCCAATGATGGGGCTAATGTTTGGTCTCCTGAAGGTGGTTTACATAGCTTCAATCAAAAACCAGAACAAGGGCAACCTCAAATTGAAGGTCGAAAAGTTTATCCTTGGGAAGAAGAAATAGGTAATCTTTACATTCAAGGCGCACGAGAGTTAGATGAAGCGAAGCGTAAAGAAATTTATGCTAAAACTCAGCAAATTACCCAAGATAATTTACCAGTAATTTATTTAATTAACTCGCTGGCTACTTCTGCGGTACGCGATCGCATTCAAGGTGTAAAATACACTGCACTAGGAGGAGCATTATGGAATATTCACGAACTGAAATTAACTGAGGAGTGATATTATAGCGGTCAGCTATCAGCATTCAGCATTCAGCATTCACCTTTTCTGTATATATTAGCTACAAACTTAAGCCTGAAAAAATAGATCAGGACTTACGCCCATACAACGGTAAAATCACCCTTTGTAGGGGCGGGTTGCACCTCAAGTTATGCTGACAAGCCGTTGATAGATATAAACCCGCCCCAACCTCAAGAATGATTTATGCGTAAGTCCTATATATCATCAAAAATATTTATGATAAAAATATCCAAACGACTTAGGAATTTATTGTTACTTTTTGGTTTAGCAATACTAAGTGCGATCGCACTCGCTTCATGTAATCCAGTACAATTAAAAACAAAAGCGGCTCAAGTTCCTGAATTAATTTTCACAACTCCTAGTAGTCCTGCAACATTTAACTTCCCGCTAAATCAGTCAGCTTTTAGCGTTTTTGGTTATCTTTATGAAGGTTTAATCACCGAAAATGGCGAAACCGGAGCAATAGAACCAGCACTAGCTGAATCTTGGCAAATTTCTGAGGATAAAAAACAAATTGTTTTTACCCTCAAAGATGGCTTAAAGTGGTCAGATGGTGAACCATTGACCGTAGACGATGTAATATTTACCTATCAAGATATCTACCTCAATCCAAAAATTCCGACAGATATTAAAGATATCCTTAAAATTGGTCTGAGTCGTGCTTTTCCCACAGTTAAAAAAGTGGATGAGCGACGGGTAGAATTTACAGTACCAGAACCCTTTGCACCATTTTTAAGATTTGTTGGTGGACTACCAATATTGCCAGCACATACTTTAAGAGAATCTGTTCAAACTGTTGGCTCTAATGGTAATCCTAAGTTTCTATCAACTTGGGGAACAGACACAGATCCACAAAAAATTATCGGTAATGGTTATTATCGCATGGAAAGCTACGCTCCTAGTGAGCGAGTTATACTGCGACGAAACCCTTACTATTGGCGCAAAGATGCTCAAGGTAATCCTCAGCCTTATATTGAGCGGATTGTTTTACAAATTATTGAATCAACTGATAATCAGTTAGTCAGTTTTCGTTCTGGACAGTTAGATAGTTTAGATGTAGAACCTAATTCATTTTCCTTGTTAAAAAATGAAGCAAAGCGAGGGAAATTTAATGTTTATAATGGAGGACCTGATTCAACTACAATTTTTGTGGGATTCAACTTAAATAAAGCCAGTAATTCTAAGGATCAGCCCTTAGTAGATCCAATTAAGTCTCGCTGGTTTAATACAGTGGAATTTAGGCAAGCAGTAGCTTATGCTATTGATCGGGAGACCATGAAGAAAAATATCTTTCGAGGAATGGGCGAATATATTAATTCACCGATTTATTTCAAAAGTCCTTATTATCTTTCTCCAGAACAAGGGTTAAAAGTTTACAATCATAATCCCGAAAAGGCTAAACAACTACTGTTATCAGCAGGTTTTAAATATAATTCCCAAAATCAGCTAGTGGATAGTGAAGCCAACAGAGTTCGTTTTACAATGCTAGTAAAAGCAGAAGATAAAACTAGAACAGATATGGCGATCCAGGTTCAAAAAAATCTGGCTGACGTTGGTATACAAGCTGATTTGCAGGTTTTGAGCTTTAACGCGGTGTTGGATAAACTTACTAAGCGCAATTGGGAATGTTATGTGGGTGGGTTTGGTGGTGGAGGTGTGGAACCTCATAGTTCATTTAATATTTGGTCTAGTTCAGGAGGTTTACACCAATTTAATCAAGGTCCACAATTAGGAGAACAGCCGATTAAAGGTTGGGAAGTATCTGAGTGGGAGAAAGAAATAGATCGCTTGTTTGTTGAGGGAGTGCGGGAATTAGATGAAACTAAGCGTAAGGAAATTTATGCTAAGTTTCAGCAAATAACCCAAGAACAAGTACCATTTATTTATTTGGTAAGTAAGTTATCATTTCAAGCGGTGCGCGATCGCGTCCAAAATCTGAAATACTCCGCACTAGGAGGAGCATTCTGGAATCTTTATGAATTAAAAGTAGCCCAAAAGTGACACAACCTGAAGCATTACAATTTCTTTTAGAATCCGTTGCTGCTGGTGAAGTTAGTCCAACAGCAGCATTAGAAAAGCTCAAGCATTTTGACTTTGAACCAGTTGATAATTTTGCCAATATCGATCATCATCGTACCCTGCGGACTGGTTTTCCTGAAGTAATTTGGGGACAAGGTAAAACTACAAATCAAATTGCTCAAATTATCGAGGTAATGCGCTCGCGTAGCGTCTCGGAACGAGAATCGCGCAATCCTGTAGTGATGGCGACGCGCATTGAACCCGAAGTTTACAGCGAATTACAATTAAAAATCCCCGATCTTAAATACTACGCCAGCGCCCGTATTTGCGCCCTTGTACCCCCTCAACTAGAACCACAGTATCACGGTACAATCAGCATCATCTCCGCAGGTACAGCCGATTTACCAGTAGCAGAAGAAGCCGCCATCACCGCAGAATTATGTGGATTTGGTGTAAAACGCCTTTGGGATGTTGGCGTTGCGGGTATCCATAGATTACTCAGTAACCGCCACGTTTTGACTGAAGCTAATGTCTTAATTGTCGTAGCTGGGATGGAAGGAGCGTTAGCAAGTGTAGTAGCTGGATTAGCCGATTGTCCTGTCATTGCTGTCCCTACCAGCATTGGATATGGCGCAAGCTTTGGTGGTTTGGCTCCACTATTAACAATGCTCAACTCTTGTGCTGCTGGCGTGGGTGTTGTAAATATTGATAATGGTTTTGGTGCTGCAATTCTAGCAGGGCAAATTCTGCGGACTGCTGACAAATTAAGCAACTCAGGATTTAAGCAAGATTAATTGTTATAGCAGTCGCCAAGGCACTTAGAGCCTATCCGAAAAATAAATAATTAGTAAAAAACATCTGCGTTTATCTGCGTTTATCTGCGGTTAAATTCTCTTAAAAGGACTTTTCGGATAGGCTCTTAAGACAAATCTTAGTGAATATTAGTCTCTATCTTCCAAAATTGTAGGTTGATCCAACACAGTAGATGCGCTTGCACCCTCACCTAGACCAATAGCCCCCTCTAAGTTAGCACTACTAATCTGATTACTGGTTAAATTAGTGCCTCTCAAATTAGCTTCAGCAAAAACAGCATTACTCAAATCAGCCCCTAGTAAATTGGCATTATTAAGTTCAGCACTATTCAGTTGAGCTTCACTTAAATTAGCATTGCTTAAATCAGCTATATGCAACTCACTACCGCTCAAGTTAGCACCAGTCAAGTTAGCATTACTTAAATTAGCTAGATGTAAATAAGCGTCATTGATGTTAGTTTGGCTAAGATCGGCATGACTCAAATCAGCCGAGATCATAGTTGCGCCTTCTAAATGAGCATTACTTAAGTTAGCTGCAACTAAATTGATTCTGCTCAAGTCAGCACCTAGTAAGGAAGCACCGCTTAAGTCAGCCTCACTCAAGTTAGCTTCCCTGAGATCAACGCCCAGCATATCTGTATCTCTGAGATTAGCTTGAATTAAGTTACTGCTATTGAGATTTGCATCTACCAAGTCAGCACCGCTCAATTGGACTCTACTAAGATCTGCACCTTGCAGAACACTACGACTTAGATTTGCCCCTGTTAAGTCTGATCCGGCTAAGTTGGCATTACTCAAATCTAAATCAGCTAGATTCGCCTGTGTGAGATCGCAATCTGTGCATTGTTTAGTTTGTAATAGCTGTGAAATATGTTCACTATTTGCAGCGTGTGCTGGCATTGCTATAATGCTGCTGACTATTGCTAGTGTAGCTAGGATGCTTGATTTCATATTGTTATTTCCTTAGCTAGCAATTACTAGACTATCCTCAAAAACAAATAATTCTTTTTATTCTGTTTCCAAGACTAACAGACTACTTCCTTCTAAGGTTATAGTTTAGGGCGATCGCTAAAATTCTTTCTGCCTATTTTTATACCACTAGAGAGAGCCATTTGGGATAAGCAAATGAATTTTGTGGTTGTAAATCGACTCCCTGATAATTCTTAAATATTAATTCGGCGGCTGGTAATAGCATATCTGTTGTGCTGACATCTTCACCAAAGGCTTCAAAAGCTACAGTCCACCAATTATTACCATTAATATTTAGCTTGGTAAGTTCCACCGCACAAGCTTGATCCATTGGTTGTTGGATAGGAAGCAGTTGTATTTCTGTATCAATATTGATTTTATACATCCGTTGGGAGCGACTTTTTTTGACACTAATCCAAGCACCATTGTTTAAAACGTTTGCTGGTGTCATATTAGTTGCGGTTGGATCGTCACAAATCCATTTCACCCATTTTTCTAATTTAGCTTGCCAGTTTTGACCAAACTGGATTACACCTAATTCAGCATTGCGCCATTTGACTTCTAGCTTTCCTTGCCGGAGTTTAATTCCCAGATATTCACAAACGGGTGTAGTGTACAAGTATACGTCTTCCCGTTCATCTGGCGTTGCTAGTAACTCACCAGAGCGATCGCCAAAAAACCAATCTTCTACTGTAGCTGGTGGTATACCAGGATAAAACCACCGCATTTCCCAAGTTGTAAACATTTATGAACAATTAACAATTATCAATGATCA